>JAJISE010000023.1 GCA_022848865.1 Candidatus Thermoplasmatota archaeon
CACCGGCAAGCTGAACATCTCCTACGCGGGCCGGACCTTCGCCCTGGCCAACGGCATCGCCAAGGAGAAGCAGGACGTGTACCTGAAGGGGGATTGAGCTGAGCGAACCGAAGAGGAAGAAGATCCGCGCCTCCAAGCAACTGCGCGAACTGCTGACACAGCACTACGAGGAACTGGACGAGGCCGCCAACGACGGCGGTAAGGTCGCGTGGTGCTCCAGCGTCGGACCGATGGAAGTGCTCGTGGCATTCGGCTTCAAGGTCTACTTCCCCGAGAACCACTCTGCGCTGATCGGCGCGCGAAAGATAGCTGATGATTACATACCCGTCGCCAACGCGGTCGGGTACTCACCCGAGATATGCTCGTACCTGACGAGCGACATAGGAGCCTATCTGAGGAACGAGACGCCGCTCAAGGACGCCTACGGCGTGTCCTCGATACCGAAGCCCGACGTTCTGGCGGTGAACACGAACCAGTGCCGCGACCTGTACGAGTGGTTCTCCTTCTTCGGGCGGCGCTTCGACGCTCCGGTCTTCAGCATCCACCCGCCAAAGTACCTGGACGAGGTGGAGGAGCACCATGTCGATGACGTGGCGGTCCAGTACGAGGACATGATCGCCCAGCTCGAGAAGATAACCGGCGAGCGGCTGGACGAGGCCAAGCTGAAGGAGGCGGTCGCGCTCTCGCTCGAGGCGACGGAGCTCTGGAAGGGCTTCCTTGACACGGCGGTCCATGTGCCATCGCCGCTCACGTTCTTCGACGGCACGATACACATGGCGCCGATCGTCGTCATGCGGGGGCTGCAGGTCGCCGTGGACTACTACAAGCAGCTCAAGGCGGAGATGGACGAGAGGCTCGAGAACGGCATCGCCGCCGTGGATGATGAGCGGTTCCGCATCTACTGGGAGGGCATGCCCGTCTGGGGTCGGCTGCGCAAGCTCTCAGAGCAGTTCGTCGACCTGAGGACTTGTCTCGTCGCGTCCACGTACTGCAACAGCTGGGTATTCGACGACATGACGCCCGATGACCCGATAAGGAGCATGGCCCTCGCGTACACGAAGGTCTTCGTCAACCGCTCCGAGCCCGCCAAGGAGAGGTACATCCTCGACGAGATCAAGAGGTTCAAGGCGGACGGGATAATCTTCCACGACGCGAGGACGTGTCCTGCGAACTCGAACGCGAGCTACGGGATGCCCGCCAGGATGATGGAGGACCACGGGATACCGACGCTCACGCTGGACGGGGACCTGAACGACCTGCGCTGCTGGTCGGACGAGCAGGCGACGACGAATATCGAGGCGTTCATCGAGCAGCTGGAGGAGAGGTGAGTGTTCGCCGGGATCGACGTCGGAGCTTCCGCCACGAAGTGCATGATAATCGACGAGGGCAAGAACGAGCTCTCTTCGGCGGTCAAGCGGACTGGCATGTCGCTTCGCAAGGTCGCGGACGAGGTCTACAAGGAGGCCCTGAGCGGGGCTGGCCTGGAGCTTGACGGGATCAAGGTCGTCGCCACTGGCTTCGGGCGGAAGAACGTGGACTTCGCGGACTCCATCCGGACCGAAATCAGTTGCCACTGCAAGGGTTGCTATCACCACTTCCCCCGCGCGCTGACGATAGTAGACATCGGCGGGCAGGACACGAAGCTCATCAGGACGAACGTGGAGGGCAAGATCATCGACTTCAAGATGAACCGCAAGTGCGCGGCGGGAACCGGCGCCTTCCTGGAAGAGATAGCGCGCAGGATGGACGTCCCCTTGGAGGAGATGAACGGGATCGCCCTGTCCTCCGAGCGGGAGATCGAGATAGGCTCCTATTGCACCGTCTTCACCGCGACAGAGATACTGTCCAAGATCCGGGAGGGCGAGAAGCAGGAGGACATCGTTCGCGGGGTCTTCGGCTCCGTCATCAAGAGGATCCAGGAGATGAACCCGCTCATCGGAGATGTCGTGCTCACTGGCGGGGTGGTTGCGCACAATGAAATTCTCTTCGACCTGCTCGAGGAAGCGCTCGGGCGGGAAGTACTGAAACCGCCAAAACCGCAGTTCACGGGAGCGTTCGGTGCGGCCCTCTACGCGATGATGTGACTACTCGACGGGCTTGCCGAACCTCTCTCTCAGTATCCGATGAAGGACTTTCCCAGTCGGTGTGCGGGGCATCTCCTCTTCGGTGATGAACCTCACCTTCTTGGGTTTCTTGAAGGCGGCCATCCTTCCCCGACAGAACTCGATGAGCTCCCTTTCGGTGCACTCTCTGCCGTTCTTGAGAACGACGACCGCTGTCACGGCCTCCCCCCACTTGATGTGCCGCTCTCCGATTATCGCGACCGCCCTGACCGAAACGTGCTCTCCGATCATGCCCTCCACTTCGGACGGGAACACATGCTCCCCGCCAGTGATTATCATATTGTCCTTCCTGTCCACGAGGGTGTAGTAGCCCTCCTCGTCCTTGCGCGCCATGTCGCCCGCGCTGAAGTAGTCGCCTATGAAGGCGGCCTTCGTCTTCTCGGGCTGATTGTAGTACTCGTCGAACATCATCGGGCCGCGCGAGTAGAGCTCGCCCACGTCGCCGACAGGGACCTCGTTCCCGTCCTCGTCCAGCACCCTGAGGACGTCCGTGCCGGCGCACTCCTGACCGATGGAGCCCAGCTTACGCATCTGGTCCTCCGGTCTCAGGAGAGTAACGAGCCCCGCCTCCGTCGACCCGTAGGCCTCGAACAGCTCCACGTCCTTGAAGAAGTCCATTATCTCCAGCTTCGTCTTCTTCCACACCGGTGCCGAGGAGCAGAGGATGGACCGCATCGAGGAGACGTTGTATTTGCTCTTCACCCCGTCGGGAAGCGAGAGTATCAGGTTGTAGTGCGTCGGGATGAGCGACGTGAAGGTGATGTTCTCCCTCTGTATGATCTGCAGGACCTCCTCAGGGTCGAAGCTCTTCTCCTTGTGTATGTACACGCTCGCGCCGATGTACGTGAAGACGAATGAGTAGAACGTCGAGTTGACGTGGAAAAGGGGCATCACTATCAGCCCGTAGTCGCTGTGCCTGAAGCCGAACTCGACCTCGTTTATCAGGTAGAACGCCGTGTACGACGCGTGGGAGCGCACCACGCCCTTGGGCACGCCCGTCGTGCCGGACGTGTAGAGGATGACCCATGTGTCCTCGTTCTTGATCTCGACAGCAGGCTCTTCCTCGCTGCCCCCGTCTAGCAGCTCCTCGTAGTCCAGGTAGCCCTCCGCTGGCTCGCCGTTCAGGCAGACGAACCTTCCAGGGTCCACGGACAGCTCGTCCCTTATCTCGTTGATCCTGTCCACGAAGTCCGTGTGGACCATGATCGCGGACGCATCCGAGTTGGAGAGGATGTACTTGAAGGCCCTGCTGGTCTGTCGCCAGTTTAGCGGGACGACGATCACGCGCGACTTCGCGGCGGCGAGGTAGACCTCCATGAACTCGATGCAGTTGTAGGAGACGACTCCCAGCTTGTCGCCCTTCTTGAGCCCCATGCCCAGGAGCGCGTTCGCGAGCTTGTTCACTCGCGTGTTCAGCTCAGAGAATGTCACCGACCGCCTCTCGTCCTTGAGGGCCATCTTGTCAGGGAACTTCGCCGCGTTGACTCGCAGTGATTCGCCCATGTCCAGCCAAGCCATGTCCTTCCTCCCCGAGGGTTAATGGGAAAAGCGATAGGGGTTCTTAAAGGGTTCTTTTCCGCGTGAAGATGACCTTGCAGTCCTCGCCCACGAAGCACTCCTTGCAGTCCTCGTCCATGCATTCTAGGTCGACTGGCTCGATCCTGACTTCGAATCCGAGCTCCTTGTACGTCTCCACCGCCTCGCTCAGGCGGGGCTCAGATATGATCGACTGCTTCTCCCAGCCATCCTTGACGAGTTCCTCCTCCTTGGTCATTCTGAAGCACGATAGCCAGTGCCGCTTATATGCATTATGCATGACCAACAGGCTTATCTGGTTCGAAGGGATTTCCTGGAGCGATGTCGAGCATCGAGTATCGACATCCGAGAGTGGAAGACTTACCCGTAATCTTGGATGTCATCAATGCCTCAAACCGAGACAACCCGCTCTGGGAGGTCCACGAGCTGGAGGAGTTCAGGAAGAACACGTTCGAGCACGAGGAGTGGGATGTGGAGGGTCACTGGGTCGCGGAACGGGCGGGCAAGTTGCTCGGCTACGGCGGTGCCAGGGTCTCGAAGTTGCGCCAGCAGGCGGGAGAGAGCGACGGATGGCTCGGCGTGTGGGTTCATCCAGAGGAAAGGGCGAGAGGCGTGGAGAACGAGATCGTGCAGCGGTCCGTGGACTACCTCCGCGCCAAAGGTATCCGGAAGGCCAAGTACTTCGACCTGAAGGGGACCGACTGGAGGGACACGGTCAGACATGACTTCGGCTTCAGCGCGGTCCACCGCGAGTTCTTCATGGTCAAGAAGGGCAGGGAACTGCCGGAGATGGCCTTGCCCGAAGGCCTAGGCTTCAGGGACTTCATGCTATCCAAGGCGAAGGACAAGCAGCTCGGGGACCTTGTGACTCTAGAGAACGATGCCTTCTCCGAGGACAAGAACTACACGCCGAACACGATCGACTCGCTCAGGAAGTGGAAGGAGTCATCGCCCAATATCGTCAGGATCAACTTCGCCGTGATGGAGGACAAGGTCGTCGGCGTCTGCATCTCCGAGATCGAGCTGATGCACAACAAGGTGCACAAGATCGATGCGGGATGGATCAGGCTCTTCGGCGTCGCCAAAGGCCACAGGAACAGGGGCATCGGGAAGGCCCTCCTGCACAACGGGATGCAGTGGCACTGGGACCAGGGGATGGACACGCTCTACGTCGGCGTGGACGAGTGGAACCCTCCCGCGGAGAGGGTGTACCGGTCAGTCGGGTTCAAGGTCGAGGACGAAGGCGCCATCTGGAGCCTAGACCTCTAGGAGCTGCAGGCCGCCGTCGACGTCGACCTTCACGTAGTGCGGCTCTATGTTGTATCCTTCATAGTGCCTCGTCGAGAGAATGCTCAGCAGGCGGTTGTCGAAGAAGTACCAGTACCCCTCCTGGAACATCTGATGGCTCCTTATCGCCAGGGAGATGTCATTGCTGTCCATGAACTCGTCAAAGATCCGGCGGCCGAACAGGTACCCGAAGCCGCGCTTGAAGTTGAACTCGAACCCCTCCTCTGCCTGCAGGTCCTCGCTCGGGTCACCCCACATCATCTGGCGGCTCGCCTCCTCCAGGTCCTCGAGACGCTTGGCCTTCTTGAGAGCCTTCAGCTCGCCCAGGGAGAACGGGCCCTCGTGGTGCGGGTCGAACGGGGTCCCGCCGTGGACGCCGAACACGCGGTTCCACTCCAGCAGGACGCAGTGGGGCATGGCTCCGAACACATCCTGATATCGCTTGAATCCTGACTCTCCGATGCACGGGTGGTCCGTAGCCGCGCGGCGGAAGCCGTAGATGTTGTTCAACTCCTCGCTCTCGTGGTTGCCCCTGAGCATGACCACTCGGTCGGGGAAGTGCACCTTCAGCATGCTGATGAGGTTGACCGTCGCCACCTGGTTCGGTCCCCTGTCAACGTAGTCGCCGAGGAGGATTAGGTAGGGCCTGTCCTCTGGCGGGAGGAACTCCTTGCTCAGGATCGATATGACGGTCCTCAGGTCCCCGTGGGTGTCCCCGATGATGACCGCCGGGCGGGGGTCCTGAAGACGCACGAGCGCGGGTTCCACATCAAGAAGCGTCTTCAGCTTCCTCTGGGTGCGCTCGATCTGCCCCTCCGAGAGCATCTTGATCTTGAAGGGGTCCTCCAGTATCTCCTCGAACGCGATCTCCTCCACGGGACACATCTAGGAAGGAATAGCGTTCGGTGTTCCTTATCTTTTCGGGTGTTTCCAAGAATCCTTTATACGCGGCAGGCATATCAGCCGCTCATGAGACCCTTGGACGAGAAGGACAGAGAGCTCGTTGATCTAGCCCGCGAGGTCGCCAAGAAGTTCACCAGAGTTCGATGGAACGGAGAGAAGCTGTCCGCGGTTGGCTCCGCCCTGCGCACGAAAGACGGTGATATCTTCTCGGGTCCGAACATCGACCATCCCGAATCTGCGCCTTGCTCGATGTGCGCGGAGTACACGGCCCTGGGGAAGGCGTACAGCGAAGGTCACACGGAGGTCGAGACGATCGTGGCGTGCTGGCACAAGAACGGCGATGACGGAGTCATACCACCGTGCGGCAGGTGCAAGGAGTTCATGAGGCTTTTCGGCAATCCATGGGTCATCATCGAGACGGATGAAGGTCCGAGAAAGGCGAGATTGGACGAGATACATCCTTACGCGCCTAAGTAGCGAGTTATGAGTCTAGGCGCTCTCTAGAACAGATCATCCATCTCGTCGTTGTACCTGGGCATGCTCCCCTTCTTCTGGAGGAACTGCTGTATCAGCTCGGTCTCCCTCTTGGTGTACATCATGTCCTCTTCGAACGTGAAGAACTTCGCGTCGTCCTTCGTCTGCAGCTCCCCCGCCAGGGTCGCCCTCATGTTCTGCGATCCCGCGATGTAGACGACCTCCTTGTTCTCATCGAGCAGCTGGATCACGCCGTCCGCTTCCGGGACAGCATCGATGTTCTCCTCCGTGAACGCGAGCCACTTCTCTGGCGGGAACCTCGGCCTCTCGAGCTTGAGCCGCATGTCGCACTGCAGGCACCTGCTCGACTCCAGGCGGGCGTCATCCTCACCATAGCCCAGCTGTATCAGGTCGAAGCTCTTCGTCCGCTCGTTGAGCGGGAGCGACGGCATCTCCGTCATCTTCCTGCCCGCAAAGCCTTCCTCCCTGCCGAAGCTCTGGGAGAACTCGACATCGGGCGCAAGGACCTCCTCGATCTCTCCGTTCCCGCCAAGGTAGCGGTCTATCGAGATGGCCGCGTCCCTGCCTGTCTGGATCGAGTCTATGACCGAGGCGGGCCCTTTGGCGGCTTCCCCGCCCGCGAAGACGCCGGATACATTGGTCGCCATTGAAGCGTCAGTCACGATCACTGGTCCACGCGTCTGCACATCCTCGCCCAGGAATGAGAAGTCGGGCGCCTGACCTATCGCCATGATGACGTAGTCAGCGTCCATCATCGTGCACGTGGATTCGTCGTATTGCGGGCTGAATCGCCCGTTGTCATCGAACACGCGCGTGCAGCACTTCAGCTCGATGCCCGTCACCTTGTCGTCCACGATCGTGATGCGCTTGGGTCCCCAGCAGGTGTTCATGTTCACGCCCTCGTTGCGGGCCTCCTCTATCTCCCACTCGAAGGCGGGCATCTCCTCGTCCGACTCCAAGCACGCGAGGTCCACCTTCTCCGCGCCGTTCCTCAGAGCGGAGAGCGCAACGTCAATCGCCACGTTCCCGCCGCCGATGACCAGAACCGTCCCGCTCAGCGGTTTGGCGGCTCCCGCCCGAACCTCCCGCAGGAAGTCGACGCCCCACAGGACGTCCGGATGGTCCGAGCCCTCGATGTCCAGCCTTCTGCTGAGCTGCGCACCCGTGGCGATGAGGACGGAGTCGTGCTCGTTCCTGAGCTGCTCAAGCGATACGGACTCACCGACCTTCGTGTTCGTCCTCGCCTCGATGCCAAGCTCGAGTATGTCCTCGATGTCCTTGTCCAGCGGCTCGTCGGGCAGCCTGTAGCTCGGGAAGGTGGAGCGCATCATCCCGCCAAGCTCCGAATCGCCCTCGAAGACCGTGACCGAATGCCCGAGCCTCCTCAGGTAGTAGGCGGCCGTCAGTCCGGCGGGTCCCGAGCCCACGACTGCGATGCTCTTCCCCGTGTCCGGGCGGGTCTTGGCCCTGCTCTTCCACGAGCCGTCGTCGTTCTTGGCGGCGTATCTCTTCAGCCCGCAGATGGCTATGGCCTCGGACACCTCTCCTCGCCTGCAGGTCTCCTCGCACGGATGGAAGCACACCATGCCGAGCGTCAGCGGGAAGGGCGCCTTCTCCCGCACGATAGCGGTCGCGTCAGCGTACTTCCCTTCCTTGATGAGTCGGATGTATCGCGGGACGTCGATCCCGACAGGGCAGTCCCTCTTGCACGGGACGAGGTCCGTCTCGCGGGTGGCGAACTCGATGCCCTTGTCCTGCAACGCACCTGTCGGGCAGACCTCTACGCAAGCGCCGCAGAACTTGCAGTCCGAGTCGCCGAGCGTGGGGGCCACCGTGCCGACGATGTAGTCCTCGCCGTCGAAGATGAAGCCGAGCGCGTTGATCTCCCGCACTTCGCCGCACGCCCTGACGCACCTGGTGCAGTTGATGCAGAGCTCGTTGTCGCGCACGATGAGCGGTTCCTGATCCTGAATGGAGAGCTTTCGCGTGACGTATCTAGGCGTGTCGATCGGTATGCCGATGTACTCGGCCACCCTCTGCAGCTCACACCGCCCGAGCTCCGGGCAGCACCGCTCCTCCCAAGGGACGTCCATGGAGCACGGCTCTCGCGGGCAGCCCTCAACCTGCTCGCACGTCAGACAGACATGCGGGTGCGTCGCCAGTATCTTGCTGAGGTTCTTTCGCCTCTCCGCCACGACGCGTTCGGTGTTAGTCAGGACCACCATGCCTTCTTCGGCGGGCGTGTCGCACGCGCGGACGAGCTCCTCCTCTCCCTCGATCTCGACGAGACATAACCTGCAGCCGTCGAACTCCCGCGGGGACGCGCATTCGAACTTGTCCTCGCCGCGATACACGACCTCGGCGGGCTTCCCGCCAGCGCCTGGCGGCAGGCTCGGATGGTAGCACAGCCTGGGGATGTAGACGTCCGTCCTGTCCGCGGCCTGCAGAATAGAGTCTCCGTCCTCTGCGGAGAACTCGGTTTCATCGATGCGAATGGATACCATGCGACTCAATCCCGATTACCAGGAGTGCTCGATCGCGTCTTCCTTGCACGCCTCTATGCACGGCGGCGTGGATTCCTTGCCCACGGGCTTGCACGGCGCGCACGTGTACTTGATCTTCCAGCGCTCCTTCTCCGTGACGGCGGGCATGTCATCGGCCTCGATGTCGAAGTCGTTGGCCACCATCTCCAGCACGCCTGCGGGACACACCTTCACGCACTCCTCGCAGCAGTTGCACTTGTCCGTGTCTATGGTGATGAAGTACTCGCCCGAGCCGTCCTTGTAGCCGTAGTTCGCTTTCATCCTTTTCCCTTCTCCACGAGCGTCTTTCCGAACAGGGCACCGCCGACCGCGCCCGCGATCTGGGTGTCCTTCTCCGTCTTGAGGGCCTCGATCTTGAGCTCCCGCTCTATCCTCTTGACCACGCCCACGTTCTTCGCGATGCCGCCCGTGATGGCGAACTCCTTCTCCATGCCCAGCCGCTCGATCAGCGTGAACACTCGGTGCGCCATTGCGGCGCAGTAGGCGGCTATGACCTTGTTCTTCGGCCAGCCCTCTCTGAGGAGCTGGGACGCTTCCGCTTTCGCGAAGACGACGCAAGTGCTGCTGACCTCGGGCGGCTCCTCGTCGATATCGAAAGACAGCTCGCCGATGTCCTGTATGTGCACGCCCAGCAGGTCCGCGAAGACCTCCATTCCTCTCCCTGTGCCCGCAGCGCACTTGTCGTTCATCAGGAAGGCGGTCACCTTCCCGCGCTCGTCGCATCGGATGGCCTTGCAGTCCTGCCCGCCCATGTCCAGGACGGTTCGCACGGACGGTCCGTACATCCAGTTGGCGCCGCGAGCGTGACACGCGATCTCGGTTATCGCCTTGTTCGCGAAGGGCACGTTCACTCGCCCGTAGCCCGTGCCGACGACGTATCGGATCTTGTCGAGGCTCATCCCCGTGTCCTTGAGCGCCCAGTCCATCGCGTTCCTGGCACTTTCCGGGCTGTCCGACCCCGTCCTCATGTTGCTGTAGGCGAACAGCTCACCGTCGCCCATGACAACCGCCTGCGAGCTCACCGAGCCGATGTCCACGCCTGCGGTTATTATCTCGAAATCCTCCCAGTTCAGCTCCGGTGACTTCCAGTTGTACTCCTTCCATCGCCAATACTCCGACTCCTTCTTCTCCATCAGGAACCACCTCCTGCGCGTGCGGACGCGACCCTCGCCGCGCCGAGAGCAGCAACGTACTCAGGATCCTCTGGAATAGTCACGTCCATGTTGAGCTCCCTCTTCAGCGATTCCACGAAGCCCACGTTGTTCGCCATGCCGCCCACGAGCACGATGTCCTGCTCTATCGACAGCCTTCTCGCCATCGATGATATGCGGCTCGCGATCGCGTCGTGGATCGCGCGGGCTATGTTCTCCTTCGACGTCTTCTGGTGGACCAGCGTGACCACTTCCGACTCCGCGAAGACGGCGCACTGCGCGTTCATCGGGACCGCCTCCGTTGCATTCAGCGAGAGCGGGCCGATCTCCTCGACCTCTATCTCAAGGGCCCGAGCCATTGCCTCCGTGAAGGAGCCCGCGCCGGCTGCGCATCGCTCGTTTATCACGAAGTCCAGGACCTTGCCCTCCGCGTCGGTGTGCATGGCCCTTCCCTCTTCCGCGCCCACGTCGATCACTGTCCTCGCGGACGGTACCAGCATCGTGGCGCCCTTCGAGGCGGCGGTCACCTCCGTCAGCTCGTCCGTCTTGAAGTGGACCGCGGTCCTTCCTGACCCCGTGGCCGTGATGTACCCGATGTCCTCTTCCTTCACGCCAGCCGTGCCCAACGCCTCCTGGAATGCATCGTCGATGGACTTCTTCTGCTCGAAGCCGACGAGCTTGCTGGACTTCGCTATCACGTTGCCGTCGTCCATCAGGATGACCTTCACGAACTTCGCCCCGACATCAACACCTGCTACCTTCATCTCATACCTCCTTCATGATCCCGAGGGTCTCCATGAACGCGTCTATCCGCCCCATGGTCCTCGCCTCGTCGAACTCCCGCTCGTCCCCCATGTTGCCCTCGAATATCATCACCGGGTATCCGGCCTCCTGGAGGGCGAGCCTGTTCTCCGCGATGCCGAGACTGAGGCCCTCGCACCCGCGGTTGTAGTGCAGCAGGACGCCGTCCAGCTTCCACTCGCGGGCGATGCGTATCATCATGTCGCTCTTGTACTTGGGCGAGTAGAAGTGCTGCCACTCAGGCTTGGCGAGGTTCCACTTCACCAGTTCCGTGAGGGCCTCGTCCCTGTTGGTTATGGAAGTGCCCAACTCCATGGGCGTGGTCTTCGGTCCCCACGAGCCGTCCTCCTTCACCTCGAAGAGGCCGATGAGCCCGAACGTGTAGAGCGAGCCGATCGAGACGCACCCGTACTGCTCTAGGTACCTGAACACCCTGAGGAACGCCCACGGCGGCTGCGTGTCGGTCATGACCCTAGTCGTCTCGGTCGGAACCGCAGCGATCCCGCGCTCCACGCGGTCCTTGGTCTCGTCCCTGAGCTTCTCGTAGAAGTCCGCGACGACCTTGCTGTGCTTCATCAGCGTGCCGAGCACATAGAGCGAGTACATCGACTTCTCGTCCAGCGGTGCCGGGATTGCCTTGTTCAGCGCGCAGGTCTCCGCCCACGCCGAGGTCGAGCGGAACTCGTTCTTGACGGCCTCGATGAGCTTGTTGTCGTCGTACGTGCGCCCGGTGACCTGCTCCATCCACTCTATGCCGTCGTGCAGCTGCCCGACGATGTATTCGATGCGGTTCTCGTCCGCTTCCTCGTGCGGGCCCACCGCTACATCGATGCAGTAGTAGGGCACGCCGCCCTCGAGCTCTGCCGCGACCTGGTACCACTTCGCGTGGCTGCAGCAGATGTGGTCCGTCCAGATGAAGTCCGGCTTGGGGAACTCCCCGCCGAAGTTGTACTTGTTCAGCAGGATCGAGCCCCAGTAGTTGCGCATGTACGAGCAGAGGTCGCGGGCGAAGCCGTACTTCTCCGTCGCTTCAAGGCACTCGTCCGAGAACTCCTTGTTGAACGCGATCGAGGCGGCGTACGGCTCTCCCGTGAGCGAGTGGACGTCGTCCCCCAGCCCGGCGGGAACCGCGTCGAACGCCCACGCGCCGCCTGCCCAGCGAAGGCCGCCCTTCTCGTGCGCCTCCGCGAAGTCCTTGTAGTAGCCCAGGCGGATGTCCTTGGCCTCGCCCCATGTCTTCAGCTTCTCAGTTGGATACTTGTCAGCCATCATATCACCTCAGAATAGGTCCTCCTCCATCAGCATCTCGAGGAACGCCTCCACGCGGGTCTTGAACTGTCCTATCGGAACTGTCACGTCCAGCTCGAGGAAGAGCGTCGGGATGTCGTTGCTCTCCAGCTCGTTCTTAATCGCGGGGATGTCCAGCTCGTGCGGGTCGCAGAACTTCTGCTGCACGAGGATGGCGCCCGCCGCGTTGTAGTCCTTCGCGAGCTTCATGATGTGCGGGAGCCTCGACCGCTCGCCCCAGTCCTTGCTCGGGCAGCGCGGCCTGTCGATGTACCGCTGGGCTATCGCCTCGAGCGGGCTGCCGTTGGGTTCGACCGTGTTCCAGAAGTACCTGCTCCCGGTGCAGTGGTCGTCCACGACAAGGGTGGCGCCGCAGCCCTCGACCATGTTGATGAACTCCGTGTCGTCGTCCTCGCTGCCTATGATCATCAGCCGCTGTCCGACGTTCCTGTCCGCATTGCGCCCGTCCAGCTCCTTCAGCGTGCCCTCGAGGGTGCTGCTGTGGTCGTCCTTGTGCATCATCTGCCCGGAGACGACCATGTACATCGCCTCGAGGCCCGTCAGCGGGGGTTTCTCGCCCTTGCGCGTCTCGTAGACCTGCATCATCAGCTCGCGGTTGCGGTTCATGATCTCTATCCCGCGGTTGAGGTCATCGTCCGTGATGGTCTTGCCCGTCCACTCCTCCACGGATTTCTTGAACTTCTCCATCTCTCCGACGAGGTAGGGCAGCGCGCGCGGGCTCTGCACGTTGTTGGGCATGGGCAGGTAGTAGCTGTACGGGACGGGGATGTGCATCTCCCAGCTCGTGTAGGCCTGCCTGATGTGCAGGCACGACTGGGATATCATGATGCCGTCCAGGTAGTCGTATCTGCCCTTGAGCCCCTGCGCCAGGCAGTCCCTGCAGAAGGGGCAGAACATGCCGAAGATGTAGGGCTCCGTCACGTCCTGAGGCTCGTGGCTTCCCAGGATGCGCACGGGCAGAACGTCCGCGGCGTAGAGGATCTCCTCCGGCACGTACGTGCAGAAGTAGCCCAGGACCTTGCCTCCCGTCTTCTCCTTCCATTCCTTCGCGTACTCGTGTCTTGCGTCGAACCATTCCTTGAACATCTCTATCATTCACAACCTCCTTTCCAGATTGATGAACTCGCTTCTCTCGAAGCCCAGTGACTTGAAGAACGCGAGCATGTCGCTGCTGTCCCACGGGACCGCGGTGAAGACCTGCTTTATGCCCTTGCGCTTGAAGTGGCTCAGGAGCTTCTTGCCGAGCTTCTTGCCGATGCCCTGGCCCATGAACTCGGGGTCGACTCCGACGATGACGATCCAGCCGCTCTTCTCGACGCCGAACTTGAGCGTTTTGACCTCTCCGATGATGAAGCCCGCCAATATGCCAGCGTACTCGGCGGCCAGGCACTCCTGCGGGTAGTCCTTGATGTGGGTCTCGAGCTCCTTCTTCCAGCCCGCCTTCGGGCTTCGGCCCGTTATCTTTCGCTGGATCTTGAGCGCGGACTGAACGTCCTGGCGCTTGAGCGATCTGATCTTGATTGGGTCCGTCGGCATTAGTCCACCCTGACGATCTTGACCTTCTTGCCGACCCAGTCTGGCGGGAGGTAGATCCTGCCGCTGTTCCCCGCCTGCTTGACCTCCTTCTCGAGCATCTCCTGACCGTAGACCTCGAACTTGACTTCCTTGGGTTTCTTGGGGTCTGCCATCTGGTCCTCCGCCTCCTCACGGTTGTACAACAAGTGCAGTGTGGTTATATTGTAACTACATTATAACGGTTTCTACGGGTCACGAGCAGGATCTCCGAGAGGCGGGATGATAGGAGCGGGATTTTCAGAATAGAAGTTGGACAGAGGATTCTCGGAGGAATCTCGAAGGATGAGCGGAGGTATCTTATAGGAAGCATATGCGGAGCATATAGGAATCCTATGAACTGCCTATGAAAAGCTTATAGAACGCCTATACGGAGCCTATATGGATCATGGAGCAGGTTCGAATCAAGTGTCTGGTAGTAGTATGGAAGTTTTATAAGAGAAGTATGCTATTCACGGACGAATCTCGGAGGAGTCCCGCAGGAAACCTGGAGACAGGACGGACCGAGATCAGGGGGAGAACAATGAAATCAAAAGGTAATCTGGTTGTGAAATATGCTAGCGGCGGAGTGGGAAAGCAGCTCATCGCGAAGACGTGGAAAGGAAGACCGTATCTCGCGAGCTATCCCTACTACCCGGACGACAGGAAGTTCTCGGAGAAGCAGCTCGACCATCAGATGCGGTTCAGGCGGGCGACCTCGTACGCGAAGGGAACCATCGATCAAGAGCTCGTGCCCGAGGCCTACGAGCGCATCGCCGACAGGAAGAGACTCACCGTCTACAACGTGGCCATCAAGGACTTCTTCCACCCGCCGGACATCTTCTCCATAGGCATGGAGGAGTACACGGGCAAGAAGGGAGGGGAGATAGTCGTCGAGGCCTTGGACGACGTTGAGGTCACCTCTGTTCACGTCGTGCTCAGGCGGGAGGGCGAGATCATCGAGAAAGGCGATGCGGTCCAGGACAAGTACAATGTCGCGGCATGGCATTACAAGACGCAGAAGGAGAACGGCATCGAGGGCACGGTCGTGGAAGCATACGCCAAGGACATCCCCGGGAACGTGACCAAGGGCGAAGTTGAGCTGTGATATTCTAGCATTCGGGTGAGACGCGTCGTACTTCTCATTGCACTACGACACTTCCACCGTCCAGACAGTGTCTGCTTCTACCTTCACCCAATACGCCTCTCCCGCCTGAAGCACTTCCGCGTTCCCGAGCACTCTCAGGAAGTTCGGCGGGGCAAGATCATACCCCTCCACCCTTGTGGCTCCGATCTCCGCCTTAAGGTCTGAAACGGTGTAGGAGGAGTTGAAGGAGGGAAATGATACGAGGTTCCATCCGGCATGGAGATGTATCGTCGTCTGAGCGGGAACGATTCCCGCCACGGTGAGGTTGCAGTTGCTCGTCACATTCACCCACAAGCCCATGGTGTGATTCGCATTCCACATTCCTTTCCTGTATCCCTTGGATTTCATGTACCATTTCCACTCCCGAGAGGAGGAGTCGTAATACCAGGCTTTGTCATATCCGACTGTCTGAAGGACCGGTTCTATGGCCTCGTTGATTTGAATGAGCGGGACAGACACGAGATTGGGACCCTTCGTGAGCGGGCGATTGAATTTTGCTGCCTGTTCGTTCGAACAAGATGAGTTATCGCCCGAATCCATCGCGCAGACCAGGTAGAAGTACCTGTTTGGGTCACCATCACCAGCTCCTATGTGCTCGTATTGAGCAGTCCCGTTTGCTACGGAACCGAGAAGGAAGTACCCCATTCCATCGGGGTCGTAGGCAGAGCCAGTTAGTATCTCGTAGCCGGTAACGCTGAGGTCTCCTTGCCCGTCGTCCTCCGACAGCGCCCATTCGATGGTCACATTCTCATACCCCGTCCCCGACAGGCGCGCGCCTGTCAGTGTCGGAGGGTGGCTGTTGACCACTGTGACCAATTCCGTGTCATTCCCAGTGAATCCCCACTTGCTTGCATTCGCAGTTACAGCGAAGTACCTATTCGAATCGACAATCTCTGGAGCAGCAAACATGACTGGTCCCAGTGACCCACCAACCGTCAATCCGGAGTCTGGAACAATGGTGGGACCCGCAGGACTGCATGATATCGTGACTGCCGCATTGTCGACTGGATTTCCGATTCCATCAGTGACAAGAACCTCAAAGAGGAGTGTCTCGTTTTCATTCACGACGTTCCCGTCAAGGAAAGCAATCTCGACGGAGATGGAAGTCGGCGGGTGTATTCCGATCCACGACCAGAATGAGCCGACAAAGATCGAATCCTCAACTCCGATGGTCCAGTTGATGAACCTGTCCTCCCTATAGGCCTCCAGATAATGCACGAAATAAAGTGTGTCGTAAGGAAGAGCGTCTGCGAGTAACCCGCTGCACTGCTTGATTCCGTCCTCCTGTCTGTATGTGTCATACTCGGCGGTCACGTTGTCGATCAATACGTCGAACGTCGCGTTGTTGAACCCGTTGTAGTTCTGTCCGCCAGTCGCATTGGAGGAATGGAAGAACGCACCGTAGTAGAGAGGAGGCCCCGAACCTATGATCCAACCCAGAACCCACATCTCCATGTTCAGATTGTTAATACGATCGAAGAGGACTGCCATATCAAGATGGTTCGCAGTTGCGTTCAGATTGACAGCCGTCACGTTCTCCGCTATCATGTCGCATGCGCCTGCACGAACAGGGTCGTAGCTGACCTCGGGGCAGATTATCTCGATGGCTCTGTCACCGATTATGGGAAGATTGCGAAAACCGCTTGCATTGTACCCGAGACCGAGTCCCCCAACGGTATAGTAGTCATCCAGGACCTGCTGAGCGATTGTGAGGTTGTGCTCGTAGGTCGTGACTGAGGCATTGAGCCATCGCTCCCATTGAGGGAAGATCGGTTGAGTAGCGGTCATGCCATACCCTTGGAGCAGGTTCGTCACAATCGCCTGCTTGTCTATAAGATGAGAAATGGCCTTTCTCAAATAGTAGCCGTCGTCACCCTGTGACGGATCGTTGCCTGGATAGCCGAGCGGGGAAGACCTCATGTTGTAGCCGAGGTAGTAGAATCTGTTATCCAAGATAGTCGATATGCTGATGTTCGAATCAGAGAGCAGGCCATCAGCATAGGAGCGGGGAAGGGGCCAAGAGATTATGTCTATGTCACCGGCATGGAGGGCAGATACGGCATCTGGTTCGGAGCTGTACGGCAGGAACTCCATTCCATCGATGTAGGGTTTGTGCATGTATGCGAAGAACTCCCCCTGGCAGACCGGAGGGGTTCCTACCTTCACACAGTCAAGCGCATCGGCTCCGTAGTCCTCGAATCTGTTCATTTCCACAGACGTGCCGACAGTCCAGTTGCTGACAGCGAATGGTCCGACCCCAACGACCTCATCGACGGCGGGAGACCAGTTCTCCGCCGTGAAATAGTCGAAATGGCTCGGATTCGAGTCCGGTACCCCGTTCTTTGTTATCATGTCATAGGCATAGCCGAAGTCGGAGTGGATGTTCTGCCGCCAGTTGTTGCAGACACCGTCAACAGCCTGTAGACAGACTTTGCCCGTTCCCTCCCATATGTGTCTAGGGACAGGTACAACGCTACTCAGCGTGACCCTTATGAAGTCCAAGTAGAGGCCGTGTTGAGAGAAGTGAAGGGCGAACGTGAGTGCAATATCCGGCCCCACTGGTATTGAAGGATCCCATACGTCGGTGGCAGGCCAGACATTGAGCCACTTAGTCGTTGAGTAGTTCGATCCCGGGAGACCCCCGTTGTCCTTGAGTACTTCATTCTCGGAGGAAAGCGGGCACAGTGTTCTCACATGATAACTGAAGAGAAGGTCATGAATCGTCATCTGGATGCCATCGTGAGTAAGAACTCCGTTGAAATCATAGTAGGCGGTGACCTCGAATGGGGCCGTTCCGTCCACTTTGCTGAAGATACCGTACTCATCCAGGTCGAGCACACCATTCTCATCTGCATCGATCCCTTTGAGCAGATACGGGATGGGCCTTTCCGTGACGGGATCTAGATGAGACACTGGACCATACACGGGACGCAAGATGTTACCCGTCCACTCAAACTCAGGTTGCCCAGTTTGTATCCAATAGTCGAGAAGATTGGATGTCTGAAAGTCCGACTGTGTCCCGACTTTCAGTATCGCTGATCCGAGAGGTTCTTCCTCCCCGTTCTCATCACTGCATGACTGAGGAGCGATAGACAAGACCAGTATGAGAAAGCATAGCGAAGCTGCAGCTTTTCGCATGGATATCCTCCCAACAATCTGGTCAATTCGTTTCGTGGTATATAAGCCTAGAGTAGTTGAATGTAAGACAGGCAAACTCTGGACAGGGTCAATGGAAACCGGACGTCACAGAGGTGAACGCAATAGCAGTGACGAGCAGGCTTTCCATCTTCATACCCATATTGACGGTGACTATGTCAATGAGAAGTGAGGGAAAGGGGGACGCTCGGCTGAAACCAGTCGAAACCGAACGGCTCTTATGGCGGCCGTGGGGGACAGAGAGTTTTTCCTGTCTGCGAAACGTCGCACTCCATTATCGAGCACGACACGAGAACCAGGAGAGGACCTGCCCGGGAACGTGACCAAGGGCGAAGTGGAGCTGTAGACTGGAGACTCCTGCAGTGCATCGCATTGGGAACGAGTCCATCAACCATCCAAGGCGCGCCATCCACAGAAACCTTCTTATAGGCCAGAACTCGAATAGAGATTGGAGTGCGGGGGAGATGAAGAGAGACACATTCGGAGGGGTGTTGCTCGTGGCCGCGATCATGCTGTTTCCATGCCACTCCGGGGGAGACGAACCCTCGCTTCCGAGCGGCGAGGTCGTCATGAGCACTGACAGAGCGTGCTACTACCCCGGGGAGTATGTGAACATCACGGCAACAGGGTGGGCAGGGGTTCCCACCATTGGGGACTTCCCCATTAACTTCTGGGCGATAACCGACTCAGCTGGCGACCCCGTGTTCGAGACCGCCAATCTACTCCTGGCCACCGGTGGATTCATGGGGACCTTGAACGGAACGTGGAACCAGACCTACCGCTTTCCTTACGGTCAGCCTCCTTCGGGAGAACAGGTGCCTCCGGGAAGATATACGATCTTGTTCTACGAGATTCCCCGGCCCAACGAGACCGTACATGGCTGGATTCCTACAGAGATAGAGATTGGCGAATGTGGCGGCGGACCGATTGCCGATGCAGGGCCTGACCAGACAGGCTACGAAGGCGACGTGGTTCAGCTAAACGGAACCGGCTCCCGGGGCTCCTCCTTCGGGCTCTGGGAGGATACCTTCGGGAACAGCGCGAAGATATCCGAGATTGTCAACGCCACGATCCTAGACGGAAGCATAGTCCTCCAGAACGTGAGCCTCTCCATCATGCATACCTTCGACACTGATCCGGGGTTCGTGATCGAAGATGACATGCCCATCAACCGTATCTGGTGGAACGCGAGCAGGAAGGCGATTCAATGGTACACTGACCGCGAGGATCTACTCGACCACTACGAGAAGCTCGTTGGATTCCCGCCATTCCCGATAACCGATTCCATGGATTTCTCCGCTCAGGTGGACTACATGTACTGGCGGGCGGACACCTATGCCATTGGTGACCCGCTTCTCCTGCAGAAGAAGGAGAGCTGGCGGCTCGGGCAGAAGCACGGTCCCACGAACAATACTCTCTTGGTCCGAGTCTATGGAGGCGACCCAGACCACGGGGACCTGGACGGACTGTTCAACTTCATGATTGATGACGCCGGCGGAGCTCACATTGTGTACGGGATTGATCAAGACAAGCACTATTCGGAGCTCTTCACCTCCAGAGTCACTTGGGATTCGGAGACAAGGACGATGTCAGCGCACGTACGCGACGACTCTGGCAACATAGTCACAAACGGCTCGAAAGTCCTGGATGAGGGGTTCGTCTTTTCGAAATACGGGATTGGTAGCTACGGCGAGGGCGAGATTGACAACAAGCCGCACATCGGGGAGGGTCTCGCGGACAACATCAGCATCAGGGCCTTCGGGTACAAGACACCTGGCTGGATCGTATCGGAGTTGATCTCTCCCGAGGGATTGCTGTCGTGGGGCGTGCTGGATGTTGAAGCGACCGAGCCGGAGAGGACGCAGATCGAGATTCAGGTCCTCGATGAGTCCGGTTCGTCCATACTGCAGAATATCCGTCCAGACGACTGCCCTCTCTCGCTTGACGGGCTCATCGATCCGGTTCTCTTCCCAGGTATCAAGCTGAAAGCGGTTCTCACGACGGAGAGGAACGAAACCCCATCGCTTCTTGGCTGGAACGTGAGATACCAGACTGAGGGCGTGCTGGACTTCGAATGGGACATGAACCATCTCGTCGATTCCGACAGCGATGGCAATCTCACAAACGACGCGGATGCGACCGGCCCCACGCCAACTCACATCTACGGAGACGACGGTCTCTACGTCGTCACGTTGACCGTGACAGACGGGTCTGGGCTAAGCGATTGGGATATCTGCAACATCACAGTTCTCAACATCGCCCCCTCAGTGGGGGGAGCAGAGTACTACCTCAACGCATCCTTCGCCTTCCGAATCGCGGGTGAGAAGTGGCACAACGTTGAGATATACCTGTACGAGGACGGGACGGAAGTCGGATACGCAAGCATCACTCGATATCCAGGCAGCCCGAACGAGCAGATGGCCGACCTCGGCGAGTTCTCGATAGACTTCTCGAAGACGTACTCGGCGGTGGCGTACTACACGCCCGAGGACGATCCCATCAACGGACAGATCTGGGGGGCAACACCCGCGTGGGTGATACTCGACTACGAGGACGGGGAGGAGAGGATACATCACACGTTCAACGTGAGACACGAGGACACGTGGACATGGGAGATTGATGACTTCTCGCCCTACTTCCTGGGACACAACATCACATTCATGGCGACCGCATCCGACGCGGGGAGCGACGACCTCACATTCACGTGGGACTGGGGAGACGGCAATACGACAGAGAAGGTGTACTACAATGACGGAGTCGGACCCGATCCGTATCCCTCGCCTGAAGTGAACCCGATCACGGTCACAGACACGGTTCAGTATAGCTTCACCACATCGGGAACACATACAATCACTCTCACGGTGACGGATGATGACGGCGGGACGGAAACGCTTGTCCTTGTTCTTTCGCTATGATACGTCGGCCGTTCCGGAGACCCGAGCCCGTTCCAAGACCTTGAGCGGACTTGGCCCTGTGTCGTCAATATGCCCAGCAACCATCTGAAAAGGTGCCCGCCCAGGACGGCTCCCTGCATGCAGGAGAAAAACAACAGCGGGTCTTCCGTCCTGGACGACCGACCACGGATCGGAAGGACAAACCGGGATGTAGCGTCTCCAAATCGCAGTCGGGCATGATATCAAACCACCTCCAATCCTATAAGCATTCTGGTACACCGTTTTGTATAAAGCACCGCGCAAGCATGTCACCGAACGAGAACCGGCTGAACCGCTGAGGCCTGGTGCCATGCGTCAATGCGGGCGCGGCGAGATGAACATCGGCCAACCAGCATGACCAAAGGCTTAAATGGTTTGGCTGTACTAGCAGGCGACTGAGACGTCTCCTGGACAGTATCGGGAGACGCAAGAGGAATAGAATGAACATATACGTAGGAAATCTACCGCGTGAGGTCACCGAGAGTGAACTTCTGGAGGCTTTCCAAGCCTTCGGAGAGGTCGCATCGGCCAAGATCATCACCGACAAGCTCAGCGGACAGTCGAGAGGATTCGGATTCGTTGAGATGCCGACCGATGATGAGGCCGAGAAGGCGATCACGGGCCTTGATGGAAAGGACATGAAGGGTCGGACCCTGACTGTCAACAAAGCTCGCCCCCGTTCCGATAGCGATCGGGGTCGATCAGGGCGCTCTTGGTAGGCTCTCGTTCGGAAAAACAGTTACACAATGAAGATTCACACTCGAGTTGTGGATAGGGGAGTCCCCTGAACGGTTACGGCTTTTTTGATCTCCGTTCTAGTGTTGGGTGAGATTCCATCTAGATTAGCGGGAGCGATCCTCGTGTTGGGCTTGGCCGCCCTCCCGAGCTTCCGGTCCTTCGGACATCTCAATGTCCCAAAGGGATTGACCTCAAATGCCCTATGGTAGCGGCCGCGCCATCCGTCCGCGTCCATTGCCAAGAGGTGAACCTGAGAATGAGCGATGTGCCAGCAGAAATCTATTAGTATCCAGAGAATCCTACTGGATTGGAGCGGGGGATCATGAAGGCGAGGTTTGTAGGAGCGATACTGGCGTGCGTCGTCCTTCTGTGGGGAGCTTTTGCCACCCCATGCGCAAGTGCTGAGGAGCAGGGCGGACACATTTGGCTGTCAATCGAGAACGGAGAGTACGAGGGAAACCACACGGACCCTTGGATAAACGAGAGCTGGGTGTTCGAAGCCGAATACGAGGCGAACGGCACGTTCGAGTTCAACCTGACGGTGGAGAACAGGGCATCTGAGACCACCGACGTGTACGTTCTCATCGCCGTTCGAGGGAACACGACCGGCAGTGACATGCAGACGATAGCGGTCGATGGCGGGAACGCCGGTGCGGTCGTCTACACGCTGGCGGACTTCGACCAGACCGATTTCAACCCGTTCTACTTGGATCAGGTATCGGCGGGCTCCCACGGCGTCTATCCTCCGTCGGGCAATGGCATCTGGGTCACCTACCGAGTCGGCTGGGTCGACGGGAAGGGAACAGGCAGCAACGTCACGAACCTGACCATCGATGTGACGCTCGGACCGGACCCGTCCGACATCTTCGTGGTCCACTTCGATGCCTACGGCCTGGACGCTGACGGAGAGCTGAAGTACTGGAGTCCCAACGGTCACGACTCGACGGTCGTCATGAAGGAGGAGAAGGGAAACGGCAAGGGCAAGGGCCACGGAAAGAAGCCCAAGAAGAAGCCGGTCGAGGACGAGGAGGACCCCGTGGAGGACCCGGAGCAACCGCCGGTCGAGGACGAGCCCGAGGACCCGGCGCCTGTTGAGGAGCAACCCGTTGGTGAAGAGGAGGAAGTCCCCGTTGAGGAGCCTGAGTCGCCGCCGACCGAGGAACCGGAGGACCCTGTGCCAGACGAGGAGCCAGCTGAGGGAAGCACTCCGGAGACGGAGGACCCAATTCTGCCCGATCAGGGGGATGAGACGGAAGCCGAGGTCGAGACGCCTCCGATCGAGCCTCTCATCGAGGATGATGGTTCCAGCGGGACCGATGAGACCCTTGCGGGGGAGTTCGAGCCTTCCTCAGGGACGGACATTGCGTTGCCTGTCGTTGCACTCCTCGCCCTTGCGGTATCATTGCTGGTCCTTGCAGTTCGGATGAGGAAGCGCTGAGCCCTACTTCTTCATCGCCCTCTTGAATATGGGAACCGCGACAGCCAGCAGCACGATTCCGAACGTGATCAGGATGATCAGCTCTGTCGAGATGGACTGAATGTCCGCTCCCAGGATCATAACCTTTCTCAGCGCGCTCGTCGCGTACGTAAGCGGGAGTGACCAAGCGATGTACTGCATGAACACCGGCATCTGCTGGATGGGGAAGAAGACGCCGCTCAGGAACATCATCGGGAACATGAGCGTCATCATCGCCATCGTCGCCGTCTGCTCGTCCCTCGCGACGGAGGTAATGAGGATCCCGAGCCCCACGAAGCTGAACACTCCCAGGATCAGCAGGAAGAGGAGCAGGAGGAAGTTCCCCTGGATCGTCACTCCGAATATCAGCACTGCAAGGCCGAGGACTATCAGCCCCTGAATCAGCCCCCTCGACGTCTGCGCTATCGTCTTTCCCAGGATGATCGAGAGCCTGCCGATCGGCGCGACCATCATCCCGTCCAGTGTGCCGAACTCCTTCTCGTACGAGATCGCATGGGGCAGCCCTGTCATGACGGACATCATCACAGTCATCGCCATTATCCCGGGGGCGACGAAGTCGAAGTAGCTCGGGTTCCCGGGAACGATGCCTCTCGTCTCCACTGTGTAGGGCTTCACGATGGCTAGAGCCTCGCTGCTGTTCACCCCGAGCTGCACGCTCAGGTTGGCTATCGCCCTCCACGTGCCCATCTGCTCGATGACTTGGGTGAGGATCCCCTGCAGCAGCAGCGATATCTGCGGGTTCGATTGGTCCGAGACTATCTCGACGACCGCTTGCGTGCCGCTCTCCAGGTTGGACGAGAAGTTCGATGGTATGATGACCCCACCAGCAAGCTCACCGTCCCGGATCCTTTGCTTGATGTCGTCGAAGCCAGTGGAGTCCTTAAGGCTCAGGAGCCCGCTCTCCTCGCTCACGTATGTCAGGTTCTGAGCAAAGGCGATGCCGAGCGGTCCGTCATCCTCGTTGGCAAGGCCCACGTCCGCGTTCTCCAGCGCGCTCTCCGTCGGGAATATGTACCCCACCATGACCATCATGAAGAGGGGCATGAGGATGAGCATGACCATCGCCATGCGGTTCCTCCACAGGTCCAGCAGGTCCTTCCACGCTATCCAGAGGCTGTGCCTCAAGGTGTCACCAGCGCCCATCTACCTCACCCTCCTGCTGAGTGCTGGAGGTCCGTGCCCGCCTCCCCCTTGGAACGACCTGACCTTGCTGGAGACCTCGGCCCTCATCTCCCTTCCTGTTATGTGGAGGAAGACGTCCTCGAGCGAAGGCTCCAGGCTCTTGACGAAGGCTATCTTGCCGTTCCTTGCCCTGATCGTGTCGATGATGTCGTCGAAGGCGTCATCACCCTTCGCCCTGATGAGGAGGTGAGTCTCGTTCTCCCTTACGACCGAGACTATAGTGGGCTGGTCCTTCAGCGCCTCCAGCATCTCGTTCGTGAGGTTGGGGATCTCGATGTCCACGCTCGCGATGTCAGCCCCGCCGATGATCCTCTTCAGGCTGCGCGGGGTGTCGAGGGCAACGATCTTCCCCCTGTCGATTATGCCCACGCGGTCGCACAGCATGTCCGCCTCGACCATCATGTGCGTCGTCAGGATGATACTCGTCTCGTTCTCGATGTTTATCCTCTTGATGAACTCCCTGATCTCCGTCGTGGACTGCGGGTCGAGCCCGAGCGTAGGCTCGTCCATGAAGAGAACGTCGGGAACGCTGAGAAGGGCCCTGATGATGTTTATCCTCTGCTTCATCCCAGTGGAGTAAGTCCCTATCTGGCTCTTCGCCCACTTCTCCATGTGAACGAGCTTGAGCAGCTTGTATGTCCTCTTCTCCAGCGTGTCCTTGGGTATGTTGTACAGCTTGCCGAAGAGCTTGAGGTTCTCCACTGCCGTCAGGCGGTCGTACATTATCATCTTCTCGGAGACCAGGCCGATGTGCTCCCGGACCTTCCCGTCCTGCTTGATTATGTCATATCCGGCGACTTCGGCGGTTCCCTCTGTCGGGGCGAGAAGCGTGCACAGCATCCTGATGAGTGTCGTCTTCCCCGCTCCGTTGGGACCGAGCAGGCCGAATATCTCTCCCTTCTTGACGTCGATGTTCACGTGATCGACTGCGACCAGGTCCTTGAACTTCTTTGTGAGGTTCCGCGTGACGATTGCCTCTACCATCAAAACCACTTCCTGACTCTCCTCCGATTTAGCACGCTCTGGATATAAATCTATGGCTCGGCCCGATCGGATGGGCGGAAGCCTAGCTCAGATCCCAGGGAACGTTCCCAGCTCCCTGCTGCTTCTGGAGGCGAAGTAGCCTCCGACGCCGCCGATCACGACCGTCCCAGCGACGATGAAGTCGAGTGTCAGGGCCCTCCGCTTCTTCACTCCACCGTAGATGAGGACGCCGAGACCCCAGTGCATCATGGCTCCACGTCCCGAAGTGGAGGGTACGAGCTGGAAGATTGGAGAGGCCTGGAACCTGGGTCGTCCAGCGCCAGAAACATTTATCGTGGGAGAACGCATACTCAGGCTTGAGAAGTGGGGCGGACCTGCATGGCGATCGACGAAGTGGAGGAACCTGTGGAGGAGCCTGTAGAGGACTCTGGCGGGAGGTCTCTCACGAGGAGGACCCTTGCGGTTCTGGTTGCCATTGCTCTCGTCCTGGCGGTGACTCTGGCCACGGTCGTCTTCTTCGTCTTCTTCACCGAGCCCGAGGAGCCGTTCATGACCGTGAGCCAAGTATACGATGACTGGACAGACACCGACGGGGATGACTGGCCCGATGATTTCGCTTCCTTCAATGAAGGAGACAATGTGACCGTTCGGGACAGGATACTCGGATTGTCACATTCAGACTTCATCGGATCGGCCTCCATTCTTTTCCCATATACGGGGAAGAAGTGGAACGATCTCATCGGGGAACGGGTATACCTATTTGCAGAGTCAAACGGAAGTCTGTGCTCGTACGGTCCCGGGGACTTGATGACACTTAATGGGACTCTCGAGGTCTACGAGTGGGAAGGCGAGAGAGTGGAGTTCTTCAACTGGACCATAATCGGTGATCCGGGCCCGTATGAAATCCCATCCGTCGACTTGAACGTAACTCATGGCGGGCCTGAGACTTGGAGGATGGAGGTCTCAGGTTGCAGCGCCCACTGCAAGCTCCACCACTACAAGGTCATGCTGAAAAGGTATGGGTTTGGGTGGGACTTGTTGGAGGGGCTAGAACACGGGAAGAGATCCAACCTGATGGAATTCTGGGACATGGACCGGGACGGATGCCTGAGCGAAGGTGACGTACTCTATGCCATGCCCGAGGAGGAGGGGGACTACGAGGTCCTGCTTCAGTACGGAGATGAGGAGCTGGACAGAGTCTCCTTCCACTACAGTGGGCCCTGAGGCGATAGCAAGCCTTATCTCCAGCATCCCTTTCATCGAGGACGATGGCGAGGAGACAGTCCTTCAGTCTCTTGATGGCGACCTTCATCGGGACCATGGACAGCAACGCTCTCGTACCCGTCATTGCCCTCTATGCCCTCTATCTGGACCCGAACATCGGTTTCGAGTTCGTGGGTCTGATCGTCGCCATGTACTCGATAGTGCACATCCCCTCAAACATAGTGTTCGGACGCTTGGCGGACAAGATCGGACGCAGGAACCCGCTTGTACTGGGTCTCTCGTGGGACGCCTTCAGCGTCTTCCTCTACTCCGTCGCGGGCAACCCCTTCCACCTGCTGCTCGTGAGGTGCATGCACGGCATGGGAGGAGGTTTCGTGGGACCGTCTTCCATGTCCATCGCCGCAGGAATGGCCTCCGAGGGTCGAAAGGGTCGAATGATGGCCCTGTACGGCATCTCCCTGGCCTTCTCGGTGATCGTCGGGTTCATGCTGAGCGGGGTCCTGGTCAGCAGGTTCAGCTATAACGCACTCTTCTATGTGTTGGCGCTCAGCCTCGTTATCGCGGTCCCATTCGCCGCCTCGATCAAGGAACCGAAGGTCTCCGGGCGGGTGAAGACGACGCTATTGGAGGACCTTCGCAAGCTCCTGGACATCCTGAGGAAGAAGTTGGCACGGGCCTCCTACGCCGCCATATTCTGCCTCTACTTCGCAATGGGCTCGTTCACGGTCCTCGTTCCCCTGTCCATGGAGTCACTCGGCTTGACGGAAGTGAATGTCGCGATGGCCTTCACCACTTTCGCGGTGTTATCCCTGGTCGTCCACTATCCGAGCGGATGGCTCTCTGACAAGCTGGGCCCCAAGGTCCCTGCGATTGCCGGACTTCTGACGATTGCCCTTTCTCTGCTTCTTCTGCCCTTCCTCGACACGTTCCTCAGTATGTTGCCCGTCATGGCTCTCTTCGGCGTCGGGCATGGCCTCGTCTTCCCGTCATCTTCGACGATGGTCGTGCGAAGCTCCTCTGAGGGTGAACTGGGTCTCTCGACGGGCGTTTTCTACGCACTTCTCGTTGCCGGAGTTGCGGTCGGTGCACCTATTGCTGGGTTCCTGGCAAATGCCTACACCATCGAGATGGGCCTATGGGCAACCGCCCTCGCGAGCACTATCGGTGGGATACTTGTTCTCGGAATGCTGAGAAAGGCATGAGATGTGAGGGCAAAAGCATTATATCACACTGTTATAGGGGGATTGGGCCTGCTGTCAGACGCTGACGGGTCGCGGGTCAACTGAACGTATAGGAAGGTGTTCGCGTGATAAACTACTTCCCGCTCGTTTCGTGCATCACGGCAGGAGTCTTCATGGTCCTTCTCCTCCGGCAGTACATCATCAGGAGAAAGGTCCATCAGCTGGTATGGACAGTGGCTCTGGCGTTCTGGTTCATCTCGACGCTCTGCGAGTTCCTGGGGGAACCCGGGGTGGTCGGTGGGAATGAATGGCTGTACAAGGTCTTCTATGTCCTGACCGGGCCGTTGGTCGCACTCTTCGGAGTGGGGTCTCTGTATCTCCTCACTCACAAGCCGTGGGGCAAGTACTTCTTGGCATACGCGATCGTTGTGTCCGCTCTGATGATAGTCCTGGGACTTACCGCCTCCGTTGACACGGACCTGTTGTCCGAGGGTTTCGAGATCGCAGGACAGGCCATGCCAGCCTATGTTCGGTACTTCTCTCCTTTGCTGACGGTTCCAGGAGGGTCATTGCTGATAGGCGGGGCCGTCTACAGCTTCTGGTTGGACAGGACAAGGAGGTACAACTTGCTGATAGCCCTGGGCGGCATCTTCCCGTTCATCGGAGGATCCATGGCCCGAGCCGGGCTAACGACGTTGTTCTACGCTCTCGAGATGGTCGGGGCCATCTTGCTGTTCGTGGGCTTCCTCCTGAGCATGGAGTATATCAAGAAGAAGGAGGAGACTGCCGAGCAAACATGAGTGTCCGGCTCCTGCTAGATAGTGACCTGAGCACTTCGGGACTGAGCTGGTTCAGGAAAGATTTTATAACTACGTTATCCTATGGAGAATCGTTCAGGGAACACCTATTACGCGGTCCCTGGAAGCTGACGGAGGGAACTGCCTGAGTCGTGGAGTTCTGGTCATTGGTGGAGGAATAGCGGGAATCCAGTCTGCCCTCGATGTCGCGGAGGCCGGTGTGAAAGCAGTCATCCTGGAGAACTCTCCCTTCATCGGGGGCCGTATGGCCCAGCTGGACAAGACCTTCCCGACGAACGACTGCTCCATGTGCATACTGT
>JAJISE010000024.1 GCA_022848865.1 Candidatus Thermoplasmatota archaeon
CAACACCCGAATCCACCAAATGAACCCTTGTACCGGGCCGAAGTATCCCACTCTCTCGCATGAGCCTTTCCTCGAACTTCGTAAGAACAACGACATCATCCACAAGATTGACCGAGAAGCATCCCAAGGTCCTATCATATATCCTCCTGAGCAACATCCTCTTCTTGCCCCCCCAATCACTGTAGTCTGGATGGAAATGAGGGGTGAAGACGGTCCTTATGCCGCGGATCTTACCTACAATCGGTGGAGACAAGGTGTTGAAGCATCCGTAGCTGTGGGCATGTATGACATCTGCCTCCTCACGAAGAGCTCGAAGCCCGATGCCTGGATACACCGGGAAATCCGCCTCTCCGGGAACTGTGAATGAGGAGAATCTCTTGACCATACCGTCGAACACGCTCTTGAAATGCTTCTGCTTTATCAGGGGCGTATCGCAGTACATGTCCGATGTAAGGACTATGACCTGATGCCCCTTTCTCATCAATTCCTTGCTGAGCTCTAGAACGTAGGTCTCGGTCCCTCCTGGTGCAGGAGGAAATCGCGAGCACAGCATGAGGATTCTCATGGGCTACAATCCCCCTGAAAGCTCCTCTTACCACTTGGCTTTCGCATAGATAGACCTTCTAAAGGATCTTGAAATGTCGAGCAGTCTCCTTGATTTGCACCTCAAGATCTGTGTCTGGATCATATCCCAGAAGAGTCTTTGCTTTTTCGACTGAGAAATGCAGGTCGTGAGACATTATCGCCACGTTCTGTCGGGTTGCGTGCGGGTCCCTCAACAGAACATCTGTGAACCAGGCAAGGATTTCGGCGATTGGAACAGGGACGCTCTTTCTGACCGGTTCTTTTCCCAGAACCTGGCATACTGTATCGACATACTCCTTTAGGCTTAATCTGTAACCGTCTGTGATGTTGAATACTTCTCCTGAGACTACATCGTCAACCTCCCCCAGTCTCAGGAGGACAGATAACAGATTGTCTATGTAGGTGAAGTAGGTTAGATTGCTACCATTCCCGATGAACCGGAACTTTCCACTGGAAATCATCTCCAGCATCATTCTTGATGCTTCATCTCCTGGGCCCCAAACCCATCCTGGCCTCACTATGTACGCCTCAATCTCCTTCCTCCTCATTAGGACGATCTTCTCTGCCTCGATTTTCGATGGGGTGTAGGGATCCTTCCATCGGGTGGCGTAGGGACTCTCTTCAGAATCCCCCTGATGGTCGCTGTACTCACCGAGCACCGCCAAAGAGCTAAGATGCACCAAGCGCTTGACCCGATTCTCAACTGCAATCTCGATCACGTTTTCCGTGCCCCTGGTGTTGACCTCATACTCCTTCTTCTTGTGGCCACCGCCCAAGACAGCCGCGCAATGATACACCAAATCCACATCTCTCAGGACCTCACGAAGATAGCTCCTGTCCAGGACGTTTCCCTTGGTGTATCTGCTTCTGCATATCCCTACTACCTCTGTATTCTTGCCCGCTAGCTCTTCCATCAGCCTGCCGCCAATGAATCCCGATGCTCCAGTGACAGCGAGCCTCACGGTGACCCCTCACTCATTATCATATCCCCTATCTTGTCGGTGCCGTAGATGTCCATGGATCGGAAGCTCGTCTCTCCCCCAAGGATCCTTTTCACCATCTTCGGGATGTCTGCAAGTCTGTCTGCAATCAAGCCCAGCTCTTCCTCTCCCACGAATCTCACATTGCCTCTCTCCTGGGGCATTACCACTGGATGTGTGTCAAGAATGAACGGCCTTCTTAGCGCAATCAGCTCGGAAATCGTCAGCGCCCCTGGCTTGGTGACCACAACGTCCGAGGCCATATAGAGGGGGACAATCGACTCGACAAAGCCAACCACGTGGACCCCCTTGCGTCGGGATGCAGCCTTGGCCAATTCCTTGTTGCTGCCACACTGCAGCATGATGTCTGCCTCAGTGTTCTCTTTGAGAAGCGTGTCCACGATCCTCAGGGAGTTTCTTCCTCCTTCTCTCCCGCCCATCACGGTGCACAGAGGTGCTTCGGCGCCCAGCGCCTCCAAGGATTCCTCTCTTGAGGGTCTGCCATCGAATAAGCGGGGGGTCAGGGGCATACCCATTACCTCATATCGCCCTTCCAGTAGGCCATGCTTCTTGAGATACTCCTCTGCTTGGAACGTCGGCAGCACAGTGAAGTCAACATCCTCATTGAACCAAGATGGTGTCATGCCTTCCCCAAGGTCCACGACCACGGTGATGATCCTGGGCCTCCTGGGGGCATCTCCCTTCAGGGCTAGGAGTAGAGGGTCCACGATCCATGGGCATGTGAGAACGACGATGTCAGGCTTTTCTCGATCGAGCAGCTTGAGGACTCTCTTGCGGGAGAGGAGATTGATGGGGGCGGATTTGTTGAGGGGGAACATGTGGGCGACCTCCATATACCATGAAGCGAGACGCAAGTCGCCCTTGAGAAGGGAATTGTACACTTCTGCAAGGAGAGATCCCAATGGATTGGTCTCCTTCATGAAATCAATCACGGAGCACTGCGCACCCTTGCCCTCGAACCACTCCTTCAAAGCCAAAGAGGCGCTCACAGTACCGTTCCCGCCGTTCATGGTGAATAGGGAGACTTTCAGACGAATCCCCCCAGGTAGGCCTCCATGAGGGAGCGCATTGCCCGATAGTTGTCCCCGTCCGAGAGAAGGACTCTGAGTTTCTTGCCGTCGCCTGAAATGAAGCCTTTGCGAAGCCCATCCAGAAAATCGTAGGCCCTGTAGAAGCTAGCATAGTCCCTGAAGGCCTGTTGGGTGCATTTCTGGCAACTCTCGCAGTCAAAGTCAAGATTGCCCAGATCAAGAATGTTCCCGAACAACATGCCGTCATTGAAGCATCTGTAAAGGTCAAGGTTCCAATCCAAGTAGAACTGCCTTTCTCCGGCTGGACAACCGTAGGACGAGTCTTTCCCGCCGTGAACCTTCAGGAACTCGTCCAGATTCACATCGGTGTTGAATATGCCAAGTTTGGTGGTGGCCTTCTTCTCCTCTTTGATGGCATGGACGACTTCTCGCATCTGATGCGAGTCGATGTCGGTGTCCACGGACACAGCAGCAGCCCTGTAAGAGGAGGACATTCTGCACTGAGGGTACGAGAATATCACCTTGGAGAATCCCATTTCCCTGCACTGGTCCAATAGCACGCTCACATCCTCGGGGCTCCTTCCAGGTAGAACACCTGCATAGCACTTGATGCCATGACGATCAAGAACCTCCTTAGCCCTTCTTACCACCTTTCTCACGTTGTAGCTTCGCGTCCTGCCAACACCGTTTTCATCCATGATGTCCATGGAAAGACCTACGATGTTGATGTTCAATCCCGAGAGTTCTCTGGCAATCCTATCATCCAGGAGGAGTCCGTTGGTGGCGATGTAGGATATCATCAGCCCCCTGCTGTCCACATGTCTGCAAATGTCGAGGAATCTCGGGTGCAGGAGTGGCTCACCGCCTGTTAGGGATATCAATCTGACATCGTTCTCTGCTAGCATATCAATAGCCTTTCGCGAGGCGTCATAATCCACATGTTTCCTTTCGTCCACTGGTATCTGGGGGAATCGACAGGTAGTGCAGGAGAGATCGCAGTGGCTCGTTATGGCAAAGAAGACCATCTTCGGGGCAGTGGATTGCCAGAGCATATGGAGGTTCTTGAGTCGCCTATACAGACCCAGGCAACAACCCCCATATTACGACGAAGACCAGCCAGAAGAACTGCTCCAGATCAGCCAAGACATAGTATACCCAGTCCGGAGCATCCCTGTGTAGCAAGTGGATGTTCAGGCCTTGATAGAAGAACGCCGGGATGAATACCAATCCTAGGAGTGGAATCGCGGTTAGACCTACCAGGACAAGAATCGACACGGTAGCAATGGAGTTTAGAAGGTGAAGGATTGTCTTAGTGCGACCTTCTCCAATCATGATGGGAAGCGTTCTGACCCCTGATTTCCTATCCGAGTTTATGTCCTTGAAATCATAGATGATGGCCATAACGAAGAGCTTCAAGAAAAACGGTACGGCGAAGAGCCAATGTTCAGGCTTCATGGGCACACTCAGGAATAGAAAGGTGAAGGGCAGAAGGAATGCCCATCCTGCGGCGATGAACGCATCTTTCAGGAGAGGAACCCTCTTGATTCCAAAGGCCCTCCCCGTCTGGTGCCTCATAGGCAGACCAGAATACAGCAATGCAATCACGGGTGCTATCGCCACCAATAACACGATAGGCAGAGAAACCAGTACAGAGATAGAAATGGAAGCCACGATGGCCAACAGGATTGTCGCACACATCACCGTGCGATGCTTGCGCAAGAACTGGCTCCCTTCGGGATGCGAGACTTTGTCCACTTCAATCCCCACTACGCTGTCAATGGCATAGAATGCGTAGGTAGTCACGTAGACACAGACGAACAAGAGGATGGAGATCGTGTTCATGAAGAGAATTGAGAGGACCATGCTCATGGAAGATGTGCTCAGGGGGATCACGAGTCCTGTGCAATAGAACTGCTTGATGCTCATTGTACACCACTCTTCCGTAGGTCGTCAGCATCCAAGAAGGCCCTCAGGAATCTTCGGTCCAACCGTCGCAGCCCGTTGATGGCTTCTCCTTTCCAGATTCCCCGACGCAAGAGCTCGAGAGTATCAAGCAAGTAGTAGAACGAACCGAAATCCCTGGCCCCCTGGTAGTAGCACAAGTTGCAGTCCCTACAGCCGAATTCTATATTGTCTCCAACCGAACCCAATTTCTCACTCAGCGCCGGACACCTGTATATGTCGAGGTTAGCATCAAGGTATAGAATGTATTTCCCGGCGAAACATGGGAATTCAGGCACTCTTCCGTTGTAGAAGTCCTTTGCACCCAGAAGCCCTCCCAAGGGGTTGATGACCTTGATTCTCCCCTGGGCCTTGACCTTCAGAATATCACTGATTACTTCTTCCATCTCCATCCCAGAGTATGCTAGGAGCGGTGAGTCGCTCCAGCCTTTGTACGTGGAAGCGAGTTCGAAGTTCATTGGATAATCGAACTTGACCTTGTCGAAGCCGAGGTCAAGAAGCGTCTCGACGAACTTCGGTATGTCTGTTATCGACTTGTTTATTAGGGCTATCGCGAAAGTGTTCACTCCGGCCTCTTTGAGGTGTTTCAGCTCTTGTGCAATCTTCTGACTGAGCCCTGGGATGCCCCTGTTCCTTTCGAAATCCTCTCTCTCGTTGCTCTCGTAGGATATCCAGATGGCATTCAGCCCAGCGTCATGTAGTCTTTCTGCCAGGGATCTTGTCAGGAGCCTACCGTTGGTCCCAGTGATCACGATGAGGTTCTTACTCCTCGCATACTCGATGATCTCTGGAAGCTCGGGATTGAGAAGCGGCTCCCCGCCAGTCAGAGACAGAACCCCCGTGTTGACCTCGGCAAGATAGTCTATTGCCATTCTCGCCTCATCAAATGAGACAATCTTTTTCTTCTCTTGTTTGTGAAATGAGCAATAGACACAGGTTGCTTCGCAGAAGTTGGTGACGGTGAAATTCACCATCTTCTTTCCTCCGTTTCTCACAAACTGGAAAGGATCACTGGCGGGATTCACCAGGATGCTCGGCATTTCGGGTGCAGAGGGAAGTGACGGTGCTAGTTCCCTTGACGAAGCTGCCTTTGAGCGGGTTCGGTTTGCTGATTGGTCTTCTTCCTTTCTCATGGTCCCATCCAGGTATGGATGCGATCGTGGCCAACTCCTGCCATGCGGGCTGAGCACCTTAGTTCGATACGTGTGGATTCGATCTCACTCGCCCCGAATCGCAAGATGTGTTCCTCTGGATTCCTCCACGCAGATTATCGGAAGTAGACGAGAGCATATAAAACCTCGACCCTCAGCTGGGAAGGGGCGGAAGTGGGCTCAGGGAGATTCGAACTCCCGACCTTCACCATGTCAAGGTGACGTCATAACCGCTAGACTATGAGCCCGCGCTGTGCGAATAAGCCGCTGGTTTCATAAGGTTTATGCTTCCTCTTGGGATGTGCGGTCAGCTGAAGGGGCGTGGCTCCAACGCGTCGAGAGAGCCGACCCCTGCCCTCCTTTCGCGTTCCTAGGACTATGCAAGAAGAAACCAGAAGGGGAACGGTTGCCACTGGAACTACTCAAGAGCCCAGTAGACAAAGTTGTGACAGGACTTCAGATATCACTCCTTGTATTCGACCAGCATTCCGTCTATCTTCCTGGCGATATCTCCCATTGCTTTCACGCCTGAAACACTGAGGATTCTTCTGCCATAACTGAAGAAGACGAGATTAGGAATGGTCTTAATGCGATATCGCTCCACAGTATCTTCGTTCTTCTCTATGTTGAGCCTTCCAAATGCCACGCTACCCGCGTACTTCCTCGATAGAAGCCTAAGCCTTGGAAGGATGACTTTGCAGGGAGCGCACCACGGTGCCCAGAAGTCCACTACCGAGAGCGGGTATTTTCCAATGAAATCCGAGAGATCTCTGTCACTAAGTGTGACGATGTGACTCGGCCAGTCTTTCATTGATGGGGCCTTTCTCGAATCCCCTTTCTTTCTTCGCAATCTGAACCTTTCGAGCATTCTTCAAGCACCTCTTCTCTCGTGACTCTGCAAACTGTCCTCTTGGAATCCTCCATATCCTAGGTCTCAGTTCTCAAGGGATTGAAGGAAGTCCTATATTCTGTTATTTGCTTCTCTTGAAGCTCTGTTTGTGTCTTTCTGAGTGTGTTGTCCCGATGTTTTCACCGCAAAGGATTTAGATTCGAAGTGATTCCGTGTGCTTGCCAGATTAGGTGACTAACATGGAACCATTCCTCTATTCCCACCAGAACAGGGACAAGATTATTTGGATGAGTCAGAACACGAACACCCTCTCCACGACCCCGGCGATACAAGAGGCCCTCAACGAGGCGGTCCGGAAAAGGGAATACGCCCTGTACCCCTACAAGAACGGTCTCTTTGGGCTTCCAGAGGCTCTGAAGGAGGACGTGGGCGCCCCCCATTACGACGTTCTCATGGCCAACGGCGGAATCGAGGCCCTCTACGTCATAACGAGAGCGCTTCTCAGGCGAGGAGACGAGGTCGTCGCGTCGGACCCGAGCTTCCTGCCCATCCATCATCAGGTCAGCCTCTGCAACGCCAAGACGATCGAGATGCCGATATACTCCGATCCGTGGAAGATGACCCCTGAGCGGGTGAACGAGGCAATTACCAAGAAGACAAAGATGATCCTGCTCATAGATCCGATCAACCCCCTGGGGACGGCGTACACGGGCGACGAGGTGAGAGCGATCTCGGAGATAGCGCAGGACAACGACCTGTACCTCCTGGACGACATCACGTACCGAGACTTCTCGGACGACCATCACGTGACGTCGGACTACTACCCGGAGAAGTCGATACTGGTGTACAGCTTCTCGAAGAATTGCGGCATGGCGGGAATGAGGATTGGGGCTGCCCTGGCTGAGCCCGAGCTGATGAAGTCCTTTGTGAAGTACAACGTCAACCCGCTTTCCGTCAACATCCTGGCACAGAGGGCGGCCCTTGCCGCTCTCCAGACGAAGGACCAGTGGATATCGGGCATCGTCCACATCTGCAGGAGGAACCAGGCGACGATCAAAGAGGCTGTGGAAAGGATTCCCGGGGTATTCCTTCCAGTCTACCCGTCATACACGAACATGTTCATAATCGACATCGGCAACACTGGCGCGGACCCGGAGAAGGTCCAGGAGAAGCTCCTGCTCGAGCATGGCATCTTCTTGAGGGCCGGCAACTACGTGAGCAAGCGGTTCGGTAATAGGTTCGTCAGGGCCTCGTTCTCCCTTCCCGAGGAGGAGTGTCAGAAGTTCGCTCGCGCATTCCCGCAGGTCATGGCCGAGCTCTCGGGCTAGACCCGTATGGCGATGGAGAAACGTTGTCGAAGGAGATTCAGCCGGCCTGTTCCTTGACCTTAGGCTGGCACTCCGTGCAGACGCGTATCACGTCGATGTAGTCCTTGGAGAGACCCGCCTTCTTCGAGCCCATATAGTGTGTGCAGTCAAAACAGATGGTCTTCCCGCACCACTGGCACTTCCTGAGCTTCTTCTCGTACTCGCTCATCTCGAATTGCTTGCCGCAAATCTCGCACACTACTTTTTCCATGGTCTCATTGCTCCTAGAAATCGAAAGGTGTCTCAGCTATCACTTCGACAAGGTCCGCGGCTGTGAAGATGCCCACGATCTCCTCTCCGTCTGCGACCAGAAGTCGCTTTATCTTCATGTCCTTCATTATCCTGGCCGCCTCCCTTACGGTGAATCGCTGGTTCACCGTTATGAGCGGTTCGGACATATACTCGGACACTTTCAATTTGCATGCATCGACTCCCGCGCACACGACCTTGGACAGGAAATCCCTCTCCGTGAATATCCCGACCGGCTTCCCGTCCCGAGTGACGACAAGGCTTCCTATGTGTTTCTCCCCCATGAGCGTGCAGGCCTCGTCAATCGTTCCATTCTCATCAATCGTGACGATGTTCGTCTTCATGACCTCCCCGATTCGCAACATGAGAAGACGGATGGCGAGGACCGAAATAAAGCTTCCCGAAACTATGTGATATAGGTCACGCTCGACCTGTCGAAGCCCTCAACGAGTTCAAGCTCCGACTGCTTCGGCGGAATCCAGCCGAAAACTGGATACACAATGTAATCGAAGAACTGCGTGATGTCCTCAGCCATCTTTGTCGTCGGATGATCGGGCCCGAACAGCCTCCTGCTGATCTCCACGGCCTTCAGGCGTGTCCTCCTCTCATCGATTATCCCTATCGTGTGCAGGTACTCGTGAAGCAGTATGTGGAATGAATAGGACTTGAGCAGTGATGGGTTCGTGTTCTCGATCAGCCTGAGGGATGTCTTGTTCATGACTATGATGTTGGATGACACTGGGTAATATGCGCCGATCCAGCCGGAGCGCGTCCCGCCGAGCTCGGAGAGACCGAGCATCAGACCCGCTCTCGTCTTCCCAAGCTCCAGCTCAACTGCCTTCTTCACGAGTTCGAATATGTCAGGAAGACCCTTCGTCGCCTCCAGTTCATCGAGATAGTCCGTCATCTGAATATACATCCGCTGGTCCGAGATATTAGACTTTTCCTCACGCGTGTTGCAGCTGATCGTCCTCCAGATGAAGGTGATACTCCCATGATGGCCTCTCGTGCTGGCCAGGACAGTTCCAGTATCTCGCAATGTTAAAATAGGTGCCAAGTATAAACTCGAAAAAGGCGCTGCGTTTCTCTGTTTGAGATAGCGGGCGTTCTAGTTGATAGAGCGGGACGAACGAAAGGGAAGACGGAAACCCGAGAACACACGAGGATAACGGATGCATGTCGGCGATGTTCTACTATGGGCAGCCTTCGCGGTTGGGATTCTTGCGGTGATTATCACACTGCTCAGGCTCTTTCTGAAGCCGGACTTGGATTCCAGGATCTCTTGGATCCTCTCACTGACCGCCTTCGGTTTCGTCTCCGCTTCGTTCTTCCTTCTGATGTACAGCTTCCTCGCGTCGGACATGACCATCCAATACGTGCATTCGTACTCAGCGACAGATCACGAGTGGTTCTACAAACTCGCGGGGGTCTGGGCAGGTGGCAAGGGGTCCATATTCCTTTGGGCGTTCTTCGCCTCCCTGTTCGTTCTCATTCAAGTGACCATACGGAACTTCAGACCGAAGGAGAAGCGTTCATCGGAGAGGTTCCAGGACTGGCTGTTCCTCACAGAGAGCGCCTTGCTCGTGACGTTCGTCTTCATAGTTCTTAGGTTGGAGATGTTTGCACCGACGCCGCATCTGAATCTCATCGCTGCACCAGACGGGTTTGGCCTGAACCCGCTCCTGCAAACGCCCCTCATGGTCATCCATCCCCCCATTGTGTTCGCGGCCTACGCGTTCAGCGGGATTCTGTTTGCTGCGAGCATCGCCGTTCTCGCATCGAATGACAAGAGATGGACGTTTGACGCCCTGACATTCGGTCGTGCGTCCTGGCTATTCATCACTCTCGGCATCATCATCGGCGCCATCTGGGCGTACACCGTCCTCGGCTGGGGCGGTTACTGGGGATGGGACCCGGTCGAGACAGCCAATCTGATCCCCTGGATCGCGTTGACGGCCTTCCTCCACGCGACTTTCATGAACCGGAGGAAGGGGTCCTACGGGAACTTGGCCCCCCTGCTGGGGATCGTGAGCTTCTCGCTCGTGCTGTTCACCACGTTCGAGACCAGAAGCGGCTATGTCGAGTCCGTCCACTCGTTTGCGGGCGGCGGTGGTCAGGTCCCAGTCAATCCTGCGGACAAACTCATATACGTCCTCGAAGCCTCGCCAGAGAGTGCCTATTTCCTCTCCGTGTTGCTCTTCGCGCTCCTGATCGGACTGATCTTCTACCTCTGGAGGTTCCTGCGGACGGAAAGAGGCCAGAAGGACTCCAGGTTCGTGGGCTACGCGTACATGCTCGTGTTTGCGGCGCTTCTCATCCCGATAGCACTGGATGTGGCGGGATTCCTGTCGGTCGTCTTTGATGTATCGAGGGCGCTCGGCCTCGGCAATCTGCTGCTCGGTCTCGGGATTCTGCTCTTCCTTCTCGTTGGCGGCCCGTTCATCTGGGTCGTCATGACCTCGGAGGGTGAGGTGGAGAGGGAGAAGAAGCCCATCTTCTCCGCGGACTCCTGGATGATGGTCACGGTTCTCGTTCTCTCCGTCTGGTTCGTGGCGACCTTCCTCCTCATGATGCAGGGCATAAACAGTCTGAGGCCAGAGAGCTTCGAGAGTCGTCTTCCCCTCGTCATTGTCCCGCTTGGCGCGATCCTCATACTTTGCCTGTCGTGGGGACACGTGAGCCCTGGATTCTCCTTCTACGTCGTGGGCCTGATAGTCGCCGCAACCGTCTTTGGGTTCGTCGTCTTCGCCAACCCATACTTCTTCGTCTACATCCCCATCTCCTTGGGCATTCTCGCGACCGCAGGATACAAGATAGTGAAGGTCTCGTCGAAGAAGGACACGAGTCGAAACGCGAAGCTCGCGGGCCTGTTCTTAATATTCGCATCCATCCTTGGGATGGTCATGTGGGGGTCGGGTCCATCCAGGATCTGGTTGGGTCCGGCAAGCTTTGAGACCAGCCTTCCCTTGCTGATCGGCGGGTTCATGGCCTCGGTCGTTCCGTTCATCGCGGGCATAAGCACTCTCAGAGGAGGGGACATTCGGCTTGCCATTGCTGGCGGGATTCTCGGAATCCTCTCGATCGGCTTCCTTGCGGGCACCGTCCTCTCAGCAATCGCCCTCGCACTGATTTTCATCGAGTCGAAGGGCTTCTCCAGATCTGCATCGTGGAGCAAGGCAGTAAGAAGGCCGCTTATGACGGCGGGCGCGCATCTCATCCACGTAGGAGCTGCGCTGCTAATCATAGGATATGCCACGAGCACGTTCCTTCCTTCGATGCATGGGGACGAAATCCTGCTTGCAGGCCAGACCTTGGAGATGCCCGAGGGATACGGGTTTGAGATAGTCGAATCGAGAGGATTCGACGCCGACCTCAATCAACGGTACGAGACCGTCGAGGTGATCCTTCGCCTCTCGGATTCGAGCGGCGAAATCGCCCCCGTGACCCTGACAATGGTTTGGCGGACAACTGACCCAACTGGCAGTGGCACATACACATCCGATGTATTCGTTCACTCTGAACATACTGTCGACGTCTACTTCATAGTGATCGGTTTCTTCACGATGAACGATGGGTGGATCAATGTGAACACCCAGAAGAACATCACCGAGAAGTTCTCAAGTTCGAGTGTGAGCGCCATCAGGATAGCCGTCGAGTTCGTTCCGCTCGTGGGACTCGTCTGGAGCGGGACCTGGATAATGGCAACGGGCATCGTGACAAGGGTCGGTTCTGACCGTTGGCCGACAAAAGACAGAAAAGTGACCGAAGAGGAACCTCCTCTGAGAGAGGACAGCGAATACGAGGATATGCTGGAAAGGGAGCTGCTGACGTTGGAGGATGGTTGATGAGACGGACGGTTGCGTTTCTTGTGGTGCTGGGTCTGCTTTCTTCGTTCGCCTTCCCACCGTGGCACACGGCGAGCGCGGACGGACCGGACGCTGGAATCGTAGTAGACCTCCACGAGATCGACATGGTCCAGATGACGAACAACACTGCTTTCCTTGTAGTTGAAAGGGCCTACTTCAACAACACGGGGGAATCTGAGTTCAACGACACTCTCCACTCCTGGCTACCCGTGAGGTCACGGGTGATCTCAATGGCTTGCGGGGACAATTCCTCGACCACGGTGATGAGGAGAGTCGACATGACTGGCTACAAATGCTATGACTTCTCACGGGATGTGACCGATGAGAACGTGATCGCATTCACTGCCTTCGAGGAGAACGAGACGCTATCGTACTTCGGACAGAATGCGACTCTTGTTCTCAATGCCTCCAATGGGAACGGGACCTCCTGGCATTCCGTTCCTGTCAATATCACCGTCGGATGGGGAAATGAGTCGCGATTCTCCACGCCTTCCGGGCAGGGACTGAGGATAAACGCGAGCGATGAGCGGATGGACGCCGTGCAGCTCTCCGCGAGCCAGACCGTGATATCCGCAAGCCATCTGATCAACGTCACCAGCCAGTCTCTCTGGAATGAGACGGTATCTTTCTCTGTGGATGGGCTTCCTCTCGGATGGGAAGCGCACGTCCGCAATGACACTGCTGAGATTGACACAGTGGACCTGGAGCCAAATGAGACGAGGACGCTCACGTTTGTCGTCGAACTGCCACCACACAAGATGCTGATGGAGTTCCTCTACATCCTGTATCTGGAACCTTCCGGGGACGTTAAGAAGTCCGCTACGTACGAGCAGAGCTTCTTGTACAACGTCACGGACTACAGCTTGTGGCTCTTCTCCAGAGACGGCTCGACCGTCTCCTCTCCTGCGAACTACTCACACATCCATCACCCTCTGTGGACACTTCCTGACTGGCTGCATTCCATTTACATATTCGATCCTGATTGGAGCGAATCCGAGGCGGACTTCCACGAAATAATCGCATCCCCATCGGCGGGAGATAGCCTGCAGGTCGTCATCGAGTGGGAGAAAGAGGTTGGGGAAGGCTTTCCGTTATGGATTCTGGCAGCAATCGTCGTGCTGATCGTCTCCGCAATCGTCCTGGTCTTCATGTGGAAGAGAAGCCGGGAACCTGAGGAGAAGGAGGAGACCGAGGAACCCAGCGAAAGACCTGAGGCGGTCAAGGGGCGAAGAGAGGAAATCGCCGAATCGCTCAGGGAGGCGGAGGCGACCTTTGCCGCAGGTCACATTTCCAAGCCGTTCTACGAGGATTTGAAGAGCAAGTACGAGGGCGAGCTCGACGAGGTCGAGGGGCAGCAAGAGGACCCGGAAATCGTTGCCCTCAAGGGCGAGAAGGAGAAGCTGCTCAGGGCCATCAAGGGCCTGCAGAGGAAGCGGGATGAGGGGGAGATCTCCGAGAGCGCATTTCAGAGGCTCGTGGAGGACTATAAGAAAAGGGCGATCGACATCATGAAGCAGATCGACCAGAGAAGAGGCTAGGATCCCGTTCCCTGCAGAGTCTAGGATAAGATTTATCCGCTAAATCGCCGTTATACTCCTCACGGAAATGCCCAGGGACTCCGTAGAGAAAGGAAGACGCCGACTGATGAGGTTCCTCATTGCCGGCCTCACGATACTCGCCTTCGTGGCGGCTTATGTCCTCGTTGAGACAGATGTCGCCAAGGAGGAGCCGGATCCGTCACACGACTTCTTTGGCACGCGCGACGAGGATTGCGCGTCCTGCCACTACTCTATAAACCAGACTCTGGCGGGAGGGAAGCATGCGGGAAGGCCATGCACGACTTGCCACGATCCGACGGTCATATCCGAGCTCAAGATAATCATGGAATGCGACTTCTGCCATGGGCGCAAGCACAACTACACTTATCCAGAGTGCATCGAATGTCACGATCCGCACGCCACTGGTTTCAAGCATGACGTGTCCAATCACCTCTGTTCGGACTGCCACGCCAACGAGACCGTGGAGCTGGACATGGGACCGCACAGCTGGCAGCACTGTACGAACTGCCACGGGAATCACAGCGTCGTGTCCAATGGATGTGACACGTGCCATGGGCGCAAGCACAGCGAGTGGATCAGCGGTGGGTACGAGTACCCAGAATGCCTTGAATGCCATGAGGCGATGAACGCGAGCTTCAAACACAACGTATCGAACGAACTCTGCAAGGACTGCCATTCCTCCGAGTTCCAGAAACTGCAAGATGGAGGTCACAGCGGAGAGGATTGCACGGAGTGTCATACTCAGCATCAGGTCGTCAGAACGACCTGCGACGATGAACGGTGCCATGGTCAGGAGCATGGCTATTCATATCCCAAGTGCCTGGAGTGTCATGAGCCGATGCAGGCAACACCTGGATCCCCGGAGTTCGAGCTCTCGGACGAGGGCATTGCGTTCGCGATTATCGCAGTCTCCGCAACACTTGTCCTCTCGACCGTGCTGATTGCCCACATGAGGAAGAAGGAGGGATAGCTCTATGACCGAGAAGGCTGGGAATCCTTTCTCCGCCATACTCTCGCGCTTGGGCGGGCTCTTCAAAAGAAGCCGCGACTGGATATTGTCCAGGACCGGGCTTGAGGAGTTCATTCGGGAGACCGAGGGAAGGAAGGTTCCCAAGCATGCCCTCAATCCTGTCTACTGCCTGGGCGGCGTGACCTTTGTGGCGTTGGCTATCCTTGGCATCACTGGCATCTTCCTGTCCGCACACTACGAGCCTTCGATTCTGAGGGCACAACGGAGCATCCAGATCATATCGAACGAGATTCCTTTCGGCTTCTACGTCAGGAGTGTCCACGGCTGGTCGGCGAACATAATGGTCATCACAATCCTCCTTCATACCCTCAGAGTCTTCATCACGGGATCGTACAAGAACCCAAGGGAGTTCACATGGGTGAGCGGTGTTCTCCTGCTTGTGTTCACGTTCACCTTCATCATGACGGGTTACACCCTTCTCTGGGATGAGAGGTCCTATTTCGCAGCCACGTCCTTTGCAGGACTCGTTGATGGCCTACAATCGATACCCGTGATAGGAGGAGCCTTCGGCTGGCTCACCTCGTGGGTGACTGACACGTTCATCGGCCTATCAGTGACGGGAGAAGGCATCCTCACGAGAGCCTACTGGATGCACGTGACAGTGCTTCCCCTCGTGACGCTCGTTTTCATTCTTTCCCACTTCTACCTCATAAGAACGCACGGGATAAGTGGTCCGCTATGACTGAAGAGATGGAGGAGGTTCCCGACGAGGCTATCGAAGAAGGGAGACCTTTCCTTCCCAATCATCTAGTTGAGGAGATAGGCGTCATATTCCTCTTCACTGGAATCATCCTCATCTTTGCATCAATCTACAGGCCCGAAGAACTTGCCCTCCCGCACGTCTTCTTCGCTGGGGTCCTGGAGATGATGAGAGGCATCGCTCCCTGGTTCGCCACGGTCGTCCTCACGATTCTTGTCATTTTCCTTCTGGCTCTCCCGTTCCTGGACAGATCCGAGGAAACGCATCCTCTCAAGAGGAGGTTGTTCGTTCTGATCGTCCTGGCGGTCATTGCCATGTGGGTAGCATTCACGATCATGGGGTTCTAGATGAGCGGAAAGGCGAAGATGTCCAGCGGAAGAAGGGTCCTGATGTCCACGATCGTGCTCTTGGTGGTCTCGGGGATCTCGTTGGCATTGGCGGTTCAAGCCAGCGGTCAGCTCCTGAAAGGATTTGACGTTCTATCCCTGTCGCTGTTGCTGGTCTCCTCGTACATCACGTTGATCGGTATCTATTCGATTGCGACCATCTTCTACAACGTTGACAAGCTGAGCGGGAGGCAGAAGAGGACCCTGAGATTCCTCGAGATCCGCAGGGAAACGGGTGAGGGACGCGAATGAAGGCGAGAGAAGACGAGTTTCCGACACTGGCGGTCCTGATACTGGTCCTCTTCGCTGTGACCGCAAGCACGTTCGCTTTCGCCCTCCTCAGGGCGATTGGGAGCAGATACCAGGAGAGCGTCTTCCTTTTCGGGGTGGCATTCATAGTCCTGGCGTTCGCCGTGTTCACGTACCGATTCTATGGCTATCCGGACAGGAGACAGGAATCAACTGAGGAGGACTAGCTCTCGCCGGGACCGCCCACAAGTCGCTCCTTTATCATGCCCCTCTTTGTGTATCCGAGATAGAAGAAGATCCCGAGGGCACCCCCGATCAGAGCGACGGAGAGGATGATTACCACGATGGGGTCGCCCTGAGACCTCGCATTGTCGATCAGGCTGGATACGTCCTCCACGCCCAAGACATCAGAGTGAGAAGATGCTATCCTCCCGCTGCCATCGATGACGAACATGTGAGGCACCGACCTCACTCCATAGGACTCCGTCACATCTCCAGGATCCATCAGGAAGGTCCAGTTTGCCTCCTGAGACTCTCTGAAAGTTCGCAAGATCTCGTTGTTGTCCGATAGACTCACGCTTATCGAAACGATGACCAGGTCGCTCTCACTGTAGACTCCCCGGACGTCCTTGAGGACACCGATCTCCTGTTTACATGCATCGCAGGTTGTGAACATGAAATTCAGGATGACGACCCTTCCCCTTTGCTCGGACAGCGTGAAGTCTTGACCGTAGACATCGGCACCTGTGAAGCCCGGAGCAGGTTCCTCGATCAAGAAGAGAAGAGTCAGGCCTGAAGCGAGCAGGACAATGGCAATCAGGACCGCTTTCTTCATCGTTACCGCCCGAAATCCGAGGGGTTGCCTCAGTACCTTGACGAGCATCCTACGAGTATGTCGTCTGCATCGATCTCGTAAGTGCTCACGTTCAGGTGGAACATCCCTGTGACAACGACATCCTTTCCGTTCGCAAAGGCATCGGGGACATAGATGTAACTGACCACTATCGAGTACGTCTCACCCGTCAGATTGAAGGTGCTGCTGGTCTGAGACCAAGCCGTCACCTGCCCTCTAATCTCGACCTCCTTGTCCACGTACTTGGCGGGGTCGGCCATCACGTTGTCCACTGTGTCATAGGGGTCCGCGGGGGCGGAGCTCAGGAATATGACCACGAGAATGATAACAATGGCAAGCACAACGATGATCTTCAGCACGAGCCGCTTCTTCGCATCGGATTTCGGTGCCTGCGGGGGTTCCCTACTTCCCTCCAATTTCCATGACCTCCTTCAGCAAGTCGATCTCCCTCTTTATCCTGTTCTGTCTGTGCGTGAGATAGAGCACATAGAGAACGATTCCTGCCCAGATGACCAGATAGGCCCAGTAGAACTGCTCAACCCCTATCATTCTGCGTCCTCCAGCTGTTCTTTGATTCCTTCAATCTCGATTACTGACCTCTCGATAGCAATCCGCCTAGAAAAAAGTGTCGCGTATACGAGCGTGAAAGCTACGACCCCCAACATGAGAACCGCTCCCGCCTCGGCAGAGAGATGACCCTGAGATGTCGCCACGACGTTCGGATGGAGGCTGGTCCAGATTCTCGACGAGAGGAAGGAGATAGGCACCGCCGCGAAGCCGAGTATGCCGAAGATTGCAGCGACTCTGGGGATGCTCTCATGTCTCACCGCCCCGGCTCTTATGGCGACATATGCGATGAAGATCAGCCACAGGACGAATGTCGAGAAGAGCTTCGTATCGTTCCAGTCCCAGTAGTAGCCCCACTCTGCCTTGGCCCAGAGTGCCCCGGAGATGACGGCGACAGAGCAGAAGACCAGACCCACCTCGGCGGACGAAAGCGCCCAGGTGTCCCATTTCTGACCGCCCTTCCAGAGGTAAACTGCGCTGCAAGCGAGCACGACCCCGAAGGCCAGGAACGAGGTCCAGGCGGCTGGAACGTGGAGGTAGAATATCTTGGCCGAGTACGGCGATCTCCAGCCCGCGGGCTCGTCTGGGTCATCCGCTATCTCGATCTCTCTGGCCGCTATGCCGACATCGGGCTCCAGTCTTCCCAGGACATACACGGTGGTTCCGTTCACGATCCCTGCGTCAAGGTCGCCCGAGCCCGCATACGAGACGTTGATGAATACAGCGCTCGTGATGTCTTCGAGGGCGAATTCGGTCCCGATGAGATCCTGCACGACACCTTTCACTCTGATGTCGTCACCAGTGTAGTCATCCTGATGATACAAGACAGTGGAAACGTCCACGGGTTCGAGCGGGGCGTAGTGGAACGCCGCTAGAACCGTCGCAACGACGAATATCACCGCCAAGAGCACAAGCACAAAGTCAATCAGCTTCCTTGTTTCCACGCTAGCCCTCCATGATATGCCCGAACAGGAGATAGGCGAGAAGCAGGCTCAGGATTCCGAAGCCAACCAGAATGTTCAGCTCTGGCATCACGTCGCCGCTTTCGGACACAATCTTCGAAGTTGCCGCGACCGCAGGGATCACGACTGTGAACACTATCAGGGGGATGAGAGCGATCTGCAGGAGCGACTGGCGGGTCTTGGCAGCTATGGTCATCCCGGAAACGAGCGTTCCCATGGCAACGAAACTGAACGTGCCGACGAGAATGACCCCGAGCAACGTCAAGAATGACCCGCCGGGATCGTACGCGAAGAAGGCGACAACGAACACGAGCGTCACGAGGTCCACAACGATGAGGAATAGCAGATTGGAGAGCATCTTTCCCAGATATATCGAGTATCTGCTCGTCGGGAGGAGCAGAAGGCCGTCAAGGTACTTGTTCTCCTTCTCGTACGAGAAAGAGGATTCCAGACCCATGATGCCGGCGAAGAAGATCGTCGTCCACAGGATGGGCGCTACGAGATGAGGGTTCTCGCTCAGTTCCATGTCGAAACCGAAGAGGGCGAACCTGAACGAGAGGATTATGACCAGGCTTAACAGAATCATGGACGTCATCCTCTCTCGCGTTCTGAGCTCTATGTTAAGGTCCTTCTGTGCAATCCTCAAGGCACCGAGCGTCAAGAGCCCGCCCCCGTCAGTTCGTCATAGGCGGATTTGAACTCGTCTGCACCCGTCTCGGCTTTCCTCGCGTCGTAGACAACCCGGCCCTTCTTCATAACGAGAAGCCGCTCGCCCACCTGATAGCCCTCCCTGAGATGATGCGTGGCGAGAAGGACTGTTTTTCCGCCGTCACGGAGCTGTCCGATGAGGGACATCGTTTTCGCGATGGAATCGGAGTCGAGGCTTGAGAAGGGCTCGTCGAAGATGAGGATCTCAGGGTCGTGTATCATCGCTCTGGCAATCGACAGTCTCTTGACCATGCCGCTAGAGAGGATGGCGACCCTGTCGTTCCTCCTGTGCTTCAGTCCGAAGAGGTTCAGGAGCTCGTCGACTCGCGATTCGGGCGCTCCGTACATCCTGCAGTAGAAGTTGAGGTTCTCCGCGGCCGTGAGGTCGTCATAGAGCAGAGGATCGTGAAGGACCACACCGATCTTCTTCCTCACCTGCCTCCCGTTGCTCGTGATGTCCAGTCCATCGATGAGAATGTCACCTGACGTCGCGCGGGAGAGCGTGCAGATTATCCTGATGAGCGTCGTCTTCCCCGCCCCGTTGGGTCCGAAGAGGACGGTGACCTGGCCACGCGCGATCTTCAGGCTGAGACCCCGTATTGCGACCAACGAACGGAACTTCTTCGTCAGGTTCCTGGTTTCGACAGCGATGTCCTCTGTGTCCTCGGTCTCCGTTCCATCGACCATCAGGTAGGCTCAATCTTCAAGCTCAGTAATAAACCATACGTCGAGCGGGGCGCTGAGAGATGGGTCGACCCGACAATAATGCCAGGCTCAACAATAATATACGAGCATTCGCTTTATGGCATCTGAGCCGAAGATGACCAACGGAAAACAGCCATGCGAACGCATCGTCGCGGAGATCCTCCCGACCATCCGGGCCAAACTCGCGCTCAGGATTCTTGGGGAATACGGTCTGAGTCAGATCAAGACCGCAGAGCTTCTCGGGGTCACTCAGGCCGCCGTTAGCCAGTATACCACGGGGAGGAGGGGGGACGAGAATGTGCTAAGGGAATTCCCGGACATCAATACAAAGATAACCAAGATGGCCGCCAGGCTGGTCGAGGGCTTGGAGGATGATGAGAGGGAGACGATGCTCTGCGACATCTGCAGAATGTGCCAGCCTGGTGACGGAGACTCGGACCGCCCATAGCGGCCTCTTTTTTCGCCAGAACCCGGAGCGAGCCATCACTGATCGGACACCTTGCGTGCGGAGCCAACGAGCTCGGCGAGCTTCGAAGAATAGACGATGAGAAGTATTCCTGCGACTGTGACCACGGCGACCAGAGCATAGAGCATCTCCAGCGGGAGTACCCAGGACGAATGTAGGTCCACGCCCAAGAGCTCCCACATGGGCTCGAGTATGCTCACCTTCCCCCCCATTGTCCCGCCGAGGCTCCCCCCTATGACCGAGAATGCATAGCCCAGCCCGCCGCTTGCGACCATGATGACGGTGGTCCCCCGGGTCTTCCACGCCCCTTCCCAGAACATCACGTTCGTTGCTATCAGGACCCCCCAGAATTCCGTCGCGAAGATCGCCACCATTATCTTGTTGAGGGAAATGGGGGACTTCATCGCGGTGTCGACGGGCAACATGTAGGAGCCGGTGATTCCAGAGAGTATCAGGCCGAGCACGCCGAATATCGACGCGAGCAGTATCGTGGGTGTGGAATACTCCGATGCTTTCTTCAGTCCCTGGCGCAGCCTGCCCCCTTTTTCTCCCAGGAATCTGCCCCAGAGTATGTCAACGACCTTGATCGCGATGCAAACGGCTGCGAGCGTTAGCGCTCCGCCGTGGAGTTCAATGGTCACGGAGTGGAAGGAGCTCATGTCAACCATCTTGCTCGTCCTCCGTCTTCGCTCTGGTCTTGCCCAGCCTCATGGCGATGATGAGCACGAAGAGGGCGACCTCGCTGACAATGATGATCTGGATTGCCCAAGCCATTGTGTCGGGTAGCACGGGCCTCGCCTCGACGGATATGGCGTACACGGACGTCGTCGCCGTGACAGGTTCGCCGCCGAGCTCATTGTGAGCCTCTATGAAGTACTCGAGCTGGACGCCCGAACTGTATGCGGGGATCGAGCCCTCGAACCTCCACGCGCTGCCGGAGACGTCGCTGGTGTTCGTCATTTCGCTGGAGTTGTATTGGATCTCGCCCGCCACGCGCCAGTGAAGCTCGACCCTCGTGGCGTTGACAACGTGGGTGTCGATCGGAGTGCTCTCGCCGATGTAACCGATGGACACGGCCTGGTGGTGGATCTCCGGCGTGCCGGTCGGAAGTGGTGTTACCTCGACACTGATCGTTCCCGCGTAGTCCTCCCAAAGGGGATTCTTGGCTATGCTACCGTGGTGTACCCTCACGAAGAGGTCATAGTTGCCCGAGGCCGTCGGAGCATTGAGGGTCCACGTAAAGGAGACCGTCTCCGCGGGCCCGGAACTCACCTTCTCCACATAGTTGACCGTGCCACCTTTCGGATCCTGGGATATGGTCCAGCCCTGAGTCGAAGGGTGGTCGTTCGATCCGCTCCTCGAGCTCAGCAGGAAGACCCCGATCAGGCTGGAGGATCCCAGCTGTGTCTCGGTGACGTTGATCGTGATCGTAAGGGCCTGCCCGGATAGGACTGATGTCTTGTCCAGGTCGATGTCGATCGTCCCCGCCCCTTGGTTCAGCGCTCCCTGGTGGCAGGACGTTCCGCAATCGTAATCGGCATCGCCATCCTGCCAACCCCCGGTGTACGCCTCGAGAGTGCCAGCGAACAGCATCAGACAGAGCAAGAGAACCGCGACCACGGGTCCGAAGCGCTTGATTTCCCTATTCATCTTTAGCCGCCCAAATCCCCGGCTTCATCATAACAGAGTCAGGATCGTATCTGGATGTTCTTCGAATCGATGTTGTGCTTCGTGCTTGGCCGGACAATGAACCATCCCCACACTGGAGTCTAGAGATCCTCCTCCTTCGGGCCCGTGCCCTTTTTCTTGAAAAGGAGATATATGACAATCAGCGAGAGCCGTATGATGGCTCCCAGGGATATCAGGATCGGGACGAGGAGGTTCTCCTCGATGATTTCGACATCGCCCACGTCTGAGACCTCCTGGCTGACGACACTGACCGACCCTATGCTTCCAACGGGAGATCCTCTCAACCTCAAATCGAAGGAGTGCGTCCCAGGTGCGAATTGGAACTGGAATGACCCATTGCTCCTAGAGGTCGCCCAGACCCTTCCGTCCTTCTCGATCGTGACACCCTCGACAGGATTGCCCATCGTGTCGACGGCCCTTCCCATGATCGTTCCAGGTGTCAGCAATGTGATGAGGTCGCCGCTCCTCTCCTCTGAGAAGTTCAGCAGATCATTGACAAAGGCGGGATTGTGGGCGCCGCCACTGCCGTCTGCAACAACGAAGGTGAGCGAGTAGTTCGCCTCGTCGTAGAACCCGGCAGCGATCTGTATGGTACCTTCTGAGAACCCGTAGGAGGGCGCGTCCTCGATCGATCCCTTTGCGAGAACGACCTTCTTCTGCACCTCGATGATCCTGGTCCACGTCTCCGACCTCCATTGGGCAATCTGTGCCTGCGCCAGCTCGGGCGAGTATATGGGCGGAACGGTGGAGTGGCATTCGACGCACGCCTCTGGCTTCTGTGCAAAACTGTGTCCCGTGATGTTATTGGACTTATCCATGTATATGTGGCAGTCGGCGCACTCAACATCGGGCATGAAAGCCTCGCCGAGTATCGGTGCCCCGCTTCTACCATCCCTCATCGAGGACTGAGGGTGAAAAATCGGATCGCCGGGAATCGCCGCATCAGGGTTGTGACACCTGTCGCAGAGCTCGTCTTTCGGCCATCTCAGCTGGTTTGGATTCGCTGCGTTGTGAGGGTCGTGGCACAGTGCACACGTAACCGCGTATTCGGCGGATTGAATCGTGGGTTTGGATGAGATGTCCGCCAGAACGTAGTCCGCAGAGTGGCACTCCAGACAGGAGTCCTCCGCGGCTCCAGTAGCCCCCTTCAGACTCACGAGAGACATGGAATGACCGCTCTGATTCCATTCCTCGAAGTATGGGTGATGCTCCTCCTGATGGCAGATGGCCCCGCACACGGCGGCGGAATAGCTCATTTGGATGTCCGCGGGGTTTTCCGTAATCACGTGATCCGAGCCCGGGCCGTGACAGGCTTCGCACTGGATTCCTCTCATACTGACGGGCAAATCCGTCGTCGGGTCGAAGCCTCCGTGAGCCACATCCCCGTGACCAGTCACGTGACACTTCTCGCACGCCTCAACCTTCAACGGCGAGGCGCTCAGATTGTCCCAGGCATCAGGATGATGGGTGGCCGACCAGCCCGCGTAGGACGGGGCGTGACAGGTCTGGCAGGAGTCGGAGCCAACGTAGTCCGCGGGGGATCTAGTTCCCGTCTCATCGGCGAGGGCGCCGAGTTGGTAGAACACCGCGAGCAGTATGGCGACAAAGACTATGGGAAGGACGACCAGCACGAGCCTTTTCTTGTCCATCAATTCCACACAGGTACGACTTTCTCCATGATATTTAACGCTTTCTGAGCACGATTTCCCATTCGCACCACAAATCCTCGGGACGCTTGTCAGGAGGGCAGACGTTGCATCTGACTTCCGCATCGGGATTGAGCTCCTTCGCGAATGATTCCATGAAGCCCATGCGGACTCCCTTGCACGGGAATTCGTCCAGGCCCTTCCTCGCGCGGGTCGTCTGGACACGGCAGTTCCTGTTCCGAATCACTGCTCGGTCATCGTGGACCTCAACCTCCTTGTCCTCGATGTCCAACGCCCAGCTGGAGAGCTTCATGGCATGCATGAGAGCCTCGATGTCGTCACCGTGGATGTTGAACCTCTTCCGCAGTCTCCTCGCCTCTATCCTCCCCATCCCCCTCCAGACCTCGGCGTCGACCTCCGTGGCGGTCTGGGTTCCAAACCGGTCCTCTATCCCGAGGAAATAGAGACCGTCCACGGCGAAGAGGTTCCTCAGATGGAGGAAAAGGAGTTCCATGAGGTCTTCCTTGGGCATTCCAGATAGCATCTCTCTGTCCGATTCACGTCCGCTCACCATGCGCTTCCTCCCTCGATTTCTCGTGCTTTCCTCCAACACCAATGGATGCGTGGTAGATGCCAGTTTTGGTTCCGATCTCCAAGTCATTGTCGGAATCACACACGAACGAGCTCCCGAATCAAACGAACATATTTATTCAGGCAGGCATTCACAGAAGCGAGGAGGCTCGGGAGCGGAATCATGACGTTGGGCAAGACGTTCAGGAGGACCGGGAAGTACAGCAAGGAGTACAGACGCCGGCTCGTGATCTTCGTGAACCGCATAATCGAGCGAGCGAACGAGTCCATCGACGTCATCGACGGTCTGGCCGATATCTTGGAGGAGGCTCGCCAGGACGTCTTCAGAGGGGGGGAGTACCTGAGCGGCTATCCCTTCGTGCTTCTGAAGCTGGGACACATCGAGTTCGACGGGAAGGATAGGAAGTTCAGACTTCGTGATGAGAACTACCCGGAGCCGTCGGAAGCCAATGTCATGTACGTCACCAGGAGAATAAAGACAGCTCTAGAGAGAAACGAGAATCTCAGGTACGTGAGGCCGAAATCGATAAAGTCGAAATATGTGAAGCTCCAGAACGTTGCGACTTCTCTTGCCAAGCTGGCAGAGAGGAAGAAGCTCCGACCCTGGAAGAAGGGATCGAACGTCTACGAGATCGCTGACAGGGACTATTTCCTCAAAGAGGTCTAGGTGCTCCAGCCAGAATGGTCTGGAACGTGTGGCTGTCTCCGACAGTACCCCAGTGGTTTTGGTTCACTTTCATTCACTCGAAAGAATAATAGGAAAAGAATAAAATACTGGAAGTCCATTTCGGCGCAGGGATGGATATGATGCAAGAAGCTGCGGGACCCCCTCCGTATCCAATGGGCCCAGTTGTGGAGCACACAGCGAAGCCCGTGATCGGTGGGATTCTGATAATAATTGGTGCGCTAGTTGGAATCATATATGGCGTATGGATAGTAGCCATAGGTGGAGCCTTGGAGTCTATGATGCCTGTGACCGTACCTGGTGCGGACGCTTTGGCCGGCATAATCATGATATGTGGCATCATATTCTTGATATTCGGCCTCATAGGTCTGCTGGGCGGAATCTTCGCAATCAAAAGAACTCACTTCGGGCTTGCCATACTCGGGGGAATCTTCTCCCTGCTGGCCGGATTCATCATCTTCGGGCTCATCGGCCTGATCCTGGTAGCGATATCCAAGAAGGAGTTCAGCTAAAGGAGAGGAAGAATCCTCTCCCCTCCCATTCATTTGCGGTAGCTCAGGCTACGGACTAATCGCAAAATGGAGACTGCAGGGAGGTGATGGGCTCAGCCGGATTCGAACCGGCGACCTTCTCTGTGTGAGAGAGACGTCATAACCGCTAGACCATGAGCCCATTGGATTTACAGTCACTGGATTAGATTACAGACTGTCGCAACCTCGATAGAAGATTGTGGTGGAATTATATAAAGACTGGCGGGAGTGACCAGGCAGGGCATTTCTTCCTCCCACTTTTGAGGCCGCCAAGAATTGCAACTGGCTTAGGAGACGGGGCATCGTGTGAGCGTTCATATCGCAGTCAGGTCGCAATACTCAAGAGAAACCAGAAACAGGTCAGAGGCGATTGTCGTCTACGAGGGTTGATGAAGAAGGCACAGGAGTCTCTCGGTGAAGGACGCAGGAGACGATCGATCGTCCATAGCGGGATTAGTCCATACATTGAAGGGGAGATGTGAGATATCGAGTCTCCAATAACCTTTCAAAAGGTCTGACCATGTCGATGAAGAAAGTCTCAGCAAGAACTACCCTTAGAGATATCCTGTATGACCGATCGTTTGAGACTGACAGGAAACTTGAGCTTCGAGATCTGAGGGGAGTCCTAGAGGCGAGGGTCATAGTCGACCCCGGTCGAGTGAAGTCTTGGGAAGAAGTCAGTGTCTGCCTCTCTCTTAGAAACCTCGGAAAGTTACCCATCGATCTCTACTTCGTCGCCCATGAAGGACCAATGATGGATCTCGCAGTAAGCGGGCCCGACTCAGACGAGATGGTGTACCCGCCTCCGAACCCTCCAATGGTATCGCGACCAGGGCCACCCTACGCAATTGGCCTGACCCTCATGCCAGAAGGGGAGATATTTCATGAAGCCGAATGGGTGGCAGCACGCTACGCTTGGATTCTCGACGCAGGAAGCCCTGTACCAATCCCACTGCGTGGGTATAATTCAGCGGTCCGCCCGGTCGGCCCCCTTGCTCCTGGACGCTATATGATCAGGGTCAACGCGATGCTCCATTACGTTGGCTACGGAATCGAGGACCCAGTGGGTTTGCTGAATATCGTTGAGTAGGACTTGATCCGATGGCATGTTCCGCTCCAGTGGCGCATTCGCCACACTGCCTCATCAGACTCCTGCTGAGCCTCCAACCATCCCGACAAATCGACACCGTGCCTGTCCCGCAGAAAGGCGAAGGGTCTTCTTCAAGCTCACGGAACGCGACTACATAAGGTATATCTGAAGGGTTCTCCATAATGAGGTTATTGGGTGAGGTTGAAGATATCAATCAGAGGATCAGAGAGCTTACCATGAAACTGAGAGAGCTGAGGCTCAACCTCCCCGCTCACTCGGTGAAACGGGAAATGCTCATGACGATCGAGGAGACGGAGGAAGAGATCGGGGACTTGAGGGAGAGGCGAAGAGAGCTCAAGCGCGAGAGGGAGGGTTCCGGAAGCAGCTAGCCGATGTCGGGTGGATATCATGAAGGCCAAGGTGATCGATGAGCTCTGTTTTGGCGGATGCGGCTTCTGCGCCAAGGTGTGTCCAAAAGGCGCGATAAGAATCGTCGCGGCCAAGGCCTTTCTTGATGACGAGAAATGCGAGGGGTGCACTGTGTGCGCGGAGGAGTGCCCGCGAGGCGCCATTGTGCTCTCCGAATAGGCGTTCATCCCGGCTCTCAGATACATTTATAAGAGCGGAAGTAATTATATCGCCGAACCTTTCGGGATGCACCTTTGAGGAGGTGGGAAATTGGCTGATATATTTGCTGAAATAATAGAGTGGACTTGGAACGGGATGAAGTGGTTGTGGGAGTTCGTCGTCGTCTTTCTCCTCTTGGCCATAGCCTTCAGAATCCTGGGATTCGTCGTGTCCAAGGTCGTGAAGTGGCTTGTGGTCAAGATGCTCTACAAGCTGAGATTCGACGACTTCTTCAGAGACACAGGACTTGTGGAGACCGTCAGGAGCATAGGATTCCGAGGACTGCCGGACATATTGGGTCTGCTGATCTTCTGGTTCGTGTTCCTCTTCTTCGTTGCCATGACCTTAGAGTACCTTGATATGCCGAATATCGCTGCGTTCGTTACGCTGATCATCGAGTACCTGCCGAAGGTCTTCGGAGCCGTCCTCATTGCCCTGGGCGGCCTCTGGCTGGGAACTTGGCTGTCACAGAAGGTCGAGATGCCCATGAAGGAGGCCGACGTCCCACTAACGGCAGAGACGACCGCGACTCTGGTCAGGTGGCTGGTGATCTTCATAGCTATCGTGATGGCGCTCGGGCTGGTCGGAATCGACACGACCCTTCTGATATGGACATTCATCATTCTCATTGGGGCTCTTGGCCTGGGTCTGGCGATTTCCTTTGGAATCGGCGGCAGGGATGTTGCGGCGAACGTCAGCGCCTACTCTTCCGTCTCGAAGACGCTCAGCATTGGCGACGAGATAACGGCGGGAGAGTACAGCGGGACCGTGCTCCTGGTGGGCAGGTACGCCACCGTCCTGAAGACGGCTTCGGGCGATCAGATCACTCTGCCGAACGCGATGCTCGTAAACATCGTGATTACGAAGAAGCCGAAGTAATCGCTCCGGACATCTGGGACAAGTCTATCCACCCAGCGTTGCCCTTCGCATTGACCGCACGGCCTCCTAGCCCAGGCCGAGGATAGGTGACCAGCGGATGCGTGAACGGAGGACGTGAGATATTGGCAGCTCGAGGCAGAACTGCAAGGGTCACTCCCCAGAATCTGAGAGAGAAGTCAGACGAATGGTTGACGAGGATCGAGAAGTTCAATGTCCACAGGTCCCCTGTAGGAGTGGAGCGCTCCGCGCTCCTCGTCATAGACATGCAGAAGTTCTTCCTGGGCTCGAGGGTCGCATCGCTCTTGGACTCTGGAACCGCGATTCTCCCAAACGTGAAGAGGCTCATAGACCACTACCACGAGAAAGGGAGACCGGTAATCTACACGCGCCACGTTCACAGCCCGGACGGTTCCGATCTGGGCATACTGGGAGTGTGGTGGGACGAGCACTGTCTGGAGGGGACGGAGGAAGCGGAGATACACGACTCGATCGCTCCCGGGCCCGAGGACTCGGTGATTCTCAAGCATCGATACAGTGCGTTCTATGGCACGGATCTGGATGAGGTCCTGGCGGAACGTCAAGTTGAGGAGGTCGTCATCAGCGGCGTGATGACCA
>JAJISE010000025.1 GCA_022848865.1 Candidatus Thermoplasmatota archaeon
TACAGGTTCTTCAGGCAGAAGACATATGTACTCTGCATTAGCACCAAAACCCATACCGGCAGATCCAAATACCTGGTCACCTTCTTTAAATAGCTTTACATCTTTGCCTACTGCTTCAATTTCTCCGGCTAGCTCAGACCCTAGTATAGTGATTTTGGGTTTTGTGAGACCAGTGACAATTTTTCCAATAAATGGCCCACCCTTTCGAGAGCTGCAGTCCAATGCCGTTACTACTGTCGCATATATTTTTATCAGTACTTCATTGTCCTTGGGAATAGGTTTGTCTACCTCTTTGAGCTGAAGAACATCCGGTGGTCCGTATTTTGTCCATACAATCGCTTTCATAAGTGTTCCTCCCATAGTTGTCTTAGTTCGGTTATTATTATCTATATAGTGATGACTACATTTCCCTTTTTGTGTCCTTTGTCAACATATTTGTGAGCCTCAACAATTTCTTCCAACGGATAGGTTCTATCTATGACCGATTTAAGATTTCCCGCTTCAATAACTTCTTTAAGAAAGAGGAGATCTTCAACTTTTAAAGCTTTTCCATTACCCGAATCTTTATTAACACTAAGATAGATTCCTCCCTTCTTTAGAGCCTTCTTACATTGTGAAGACGAGGCTTTTCCGACGGCATCAAAAACAACATCGTAGGTCTTTCCACTTTCTGTAAAATCTTCTACAGTGTAATCAATTACCTTATCGGCTCCCAGAGATTTCACCAATTCCAGATTCGAGGTACTGCATACCCCGGTGACTTCCGCCCCATAGTACTTGGCGAGCTGGACCGCAAAAGTACCTATCGATCCAGAAGCGCCATTGATGAGGACTTCCTGTCCGCTCTGGATCTTTCCCTTATCTCTAAGGAAAGGCAATGCTGTCAATGCGCCATCGCAGGACGCCGCGGCTTCCCCGTAGGTCATGTTGGCCGGTTTTGCTGCCAGCTGCCCGTCTTCAGGCATGCATGTGTACTCGGCGTTGGCACCGAGTCCACAGTATCCGAAGACTTGGTCACCTTTCTTGAACAGCTTCACATCTTTGCCTACTGCTTCAATCTCCCCGCCAAGCTCAACTCCGAGTATGGGTTTCTTTGGTCTCATGAGACCAGTGAACAATCTCACTATGAACGGTTTACCCTTTCGAGCGGCCATTTCATATGTCGTTACTGTTGTCGCGTGGATCTTTATGAGAACTTCATTATCTTCAGGAACAGGCTTTTCAACCTCTTTGAGCTGAAGAACATCCGGGGGTCCGTATTTCGTCCATACAATCGCTTTCATGAGTGTTCCTCCAGACTCATTTAGATTTGGTCATCATAACGCGTTTATATGAAAGTATCGCGTGGGTTCACAGAGCCAGTTGCCCTGATCCAGCGGTATGCAGCAAGTCCCGTCTTGCCTCCATCTCAAAGGCTCTGAGGATCCGTTCTTCTGAGCCCTATACACAGCCTCTCTGTGAGGGATTCGGTGAAGGGCGAGCAGTCCATCGAGATTGGCAGCCTGCTTCACCGCAGAGAAGTTAAATATCCCTGAGACCTATTGCATGATGGGTCTGGGGGGCCTGAAATGAGAAAGTTCACAGCAGCAGTAATTTGCTTGGCGATAGTAACCTTGGTCGTCGCCGTGCCCGATTCGTGCGCAGCAAGTCCTGGCGACCCCTATGTCGACGAAGTGGTCGACTTCTGGGGCGGCGTGAGTGGATTCTTGGGGGGATGGGACAAGGGCAACTACAACATCCCGGTCAGTCCTGACGTGGCATTGGGAGCCCCCGACGGCTGGTTCGTCTCCATAACCCCTGGGGATTGGATCATATTCGCATTCACCGATAACACGATGATCGACGGTCCCGGACCGGACATCGCCATCAGGGAGATCGGCAACAATGCCGGGCAGGAGAAGGCCGAGATCTGGGTGAGCGCGGTCAATGATGGCGTGCAGTTCACCTCCTTGGGCATAATCGCCAGCCAGGGTTGGGAGACGAACCCGACCCTCTATCTCGACCTCGCCGACATCGGCTTCACCGAGACCGTCGGGTACGTGAAGGTCAGCGATGGCGTGGGTGGCTCTGCACCAGGCTTTGATCTGGATGCTGTCTGGGCGCTGAACGAGGGAGAGGTCATCGTGGAGGCGGACATCGACTTCGACCCTGACACATTGAACCTGAAGAGCAAGGGCCGCTGGGCCACCGTCTACATAGAGCTGCCCGACGGATACGACGTCGGGGAGATAGACGCGAGCACGGTCCTGCTCGAGGACGCGATATCGCCCGTTCAGGACCAGAAGTACGGCTTCGTCGCCTACGACGACTCGTACGTGGTGGACCACGACGGGGACGGCATCATGGAGAGGATGCTCAAGTTCCTGCGCTCGGAGGTCCACGCGATCGTCTCGCCGGGGGTCTACAACTTCAAGGTGAGCGGTGAGCTGGAGGACGGCACGGAGTTCGAAGGGTACAGCGATCCGATCACGGTCATCGATCCCGATCAGAAGGCGAAACAAGAGAGGCTGACGCACCAGGGACCGAGTTCTTCTTCGCATGCGGGGATCCCTGCTCGAGTCCCGACCTCTCATGAGGTGTCCACGGCACGAGCACCCGCTGTTCGCACGGACACGGTGGAAGCGTCGCGACCATCGAGCTCAGCTCTCTCGTCTCATCGCTTCCCGCTCGTTTCCACGGATGAAGTGCTCTCGCCAGAACGATTCCAGAACCCGGAAAGCTTCTCCAATGACGATCGTCCTGGTAACGACATCACTTCTCGATCCTGACCTCGTCGATGAGATCTGGGGTGATCTCGAAGCAGTCGTCGCAGGTATCCAACAGCTCGTCGTGCACCGCGTTCTTCGAGTAGTACAGCTGCGTAAGGACGCCAGTGTCCTTTGCCGCCTGCACCGCCGGCACGAAGTCGCTGTCTCCAGTGAGGAGGACAGCCCTCTGTATCTGCTTCCCCCAGCTCATCCTCACCAGGTCGACCGCCAGCAGGATGTCCACCCTCTTCTGCACGAACTGACCGCCGATGCGGCTCAGCTTGCCCAACCTGACCTCGAACCTCGGGAGCCTCCTGAGGGTGAAGAGGAACTTGTCCGCCTTCGCGAAGCGTTCAGTCTCCTTCCGTGTTGGTGGGTGGCTCTGGTACGGCATGCAGTTGTAGTAGTACGTCCTCAGGCGTTCCGAATCCTCGCAAAGCTTCTCTGACAGCTTGAGGAAGTCGACCGCTGGCTCTCCGTGTTTCTTGAGCACCTGCACTAGGTATGCGCCATCTATGAAAACAGCTGATCCGTCCATCCCCTCCAACCCTATTTATGACCATCATCCTCACGAACGATGGCGGTGATTTACGTGTGAAAAGATGCCCTCGTGCGTATATAATGGTTTCCGCTGGCAAATCACTGGCCATTGTGGACTACGTCGATGGCGGAACAATTCCATCGGGAGCGGGAGCGCCGCCCTCCCGCCAGAGCGATTCCAGAACCTCAATCCACCCATGAATATGCAACGCGCCGGTGAAGTATCCTGACGACGAGGACCCTCTTGCCCTCCACGGTGAACATCACCCTGTATTCCCCGACGCGGAGGCGGAAGTAGTCCCTCTTGGGTCCCTTGAGCCTCTTGACCGTCGAGCGGGAGGGATCGATATTGCGAAGCGCCCGCTTGATGCGCGCTCTCGTTCCTTTGTCCAGCGCTTCGAGCTGCTTCCTGGCGGTCTGGGAGACGAGAACCTCATATTTCGTCAAGGGGCACGAACTCCTCGGTCTCGACTATCCTGTCCAGTTCCTCGAAGAAGCTCAGCTTGCGGGCGGCCTCCAGAAGGCGCTGTATGAGCCCGTCGTAGGTCTCGTCCTTCCGCCCGAACTTGCGGAGGTCGTCCCGCGTCTCCGTTCTTATGCGTATCGTCGTGGCCCCGCTCATGTTATACCCCGTTATGCAATCATATACTTGTGCATACATATACGTTTGCATCCTGGCGGGACATGACGGCAACGCTCGCGCAGTCCGCCACGGAAAGGGTGCCGTCGTACTGCAGGTGGAGCGCCATCGCCTCGTCCAGCAGGTCCGCGTCAACGAAGACGACGTCGCACTCGTCGACGAAGTACTCGTAGAGCGTCTGCCCCGCCTTCCCGCCGCCTCGCTCGCCAACGATGGTCACGCTCTCCGCCACGATCAGGTCGGTGACGAGGAACTCTCGAGGGACCTTCAGTCCGAAAGCCTGCTCGCGCCACCTGTCCTTGCTGTCGGCCAGGGCCACGAAGTAGGAGCTGTGAGCCTGGGTGTGCAGAGCAACTTGGCAGTGAAGACGGGTGACTACACCTTGACATACTTCTTCACCCATCTCATAAATGAAACTGCGTATCTCATCAATCTCATCGCATCCTTCTCGGAGATGGTCTTTCCCAGATAACCGGCGGTCGACCGCATATCCAATGACCTTTTCAGCGCACCTCTCTGAGCATCGTCCTTGATCGATCTAATGACATCGATGTGAAGTCTTATGGCCTCCTTGTGGTCTGCGGATGCTCTCATTTCCAAGAAGTGGATCGTGAGAGCATCGTTCGCGTTGATTATCGATTGAGTGGCGTTGAACCCCGCGACGTTGAATCTCCTTTGTTGCAGATTGTCTTGCGCGGAGCTCAGGAATTCCTCTGCCTGCCGCAGATAGGCCAATGCGTCCGACCTCCTCACCTTCCTAGCCATTCTGCATCACCATGAAGCACGTTCCCCTCATCGAGGACGTTCAATATGAATGGATCCGACTTCCTCAATCTGTCCCTAGCCTCTTTTATGGATAGATAGACTGGCACGATTACGACGTCGTATTTGTCAAGCAGAGCCTCCACACGCTCGACGACAACATCCTCGGGTTTCTTCCTTGAGTATACGATGAGAATGTCTATGTCGCTTCTCTCGCCGAAGTCCCCGCGAGCCACGGACCCGAACAAGATGATGTTCTTCACATTGGTCTTCTTCAGACCATCGGAGAACTCTTTCGCGACTGTGAGATAGCCTGTCCTCTCCTCCAATATGAGCTCTCGAATCCTCTCGTAGAGTATGTGCCTCGTGTTAATCCTGTAGAGTTTCGACTTCCCTATCTTCCTGACAAGCACCATTCTGGTGTCGACCAAGCTCTTGAGTGAGGGATGGACAGTGCCGAATGATTGTTCGGTGGCCTTCACCAGATCCTCGAGGCAGTATTCCCTGTCCTCCGATTCCATCATCTCTCTTATGATCTTGACTTTTGATTTGGCACCGAGTATTCTCTCCAACATCCACTGTACAAATCGATTGATCGCTATTTGTACTTATCGATTTATCGATGGTAGAATCGGAAATTCGATGACATTCGCACTTCACGCAACGGCCATTTGCCCGCTCCCGAAGAGGATTACTCCGAGAACCTGCCATCGTCCCTCGTCTTGCGGAGCCTGTCCACTCTCTTCTTGAGCCAGCCTATGCTGGTCGTCTCCCGCACGTCGAACTCCGGGACATAGGGCTTGACGTCCAGAAGGGGAGTTCCGTCCACGACGTCGACGTCCTGGATGTGGAGCACTCCGCCCTCGACCTTGACAAGACGCACTATCGACATGCCGATGGGGTTCGGACGGGACGGGGCACGCGTCGCGAACACACCTCGCAGCTGGTCATCCATGTACGGCTTCACCTGCAGCGCCTTCCCCGCGAGATGGAAATGGTAGAGCAGGATGATGTGCGAGAAACCCTCGACGTCCTTCAGGCCGTCGGTGAACTCGGGGAAGACCTCAACCGTTCCGTTGGTGTCTTCCGCAGCAGATGCCTGTATGGGCACACCAGAGGGCTCCTTGAACGGTGAATGTATTATTCCGATGGGCACGTATCTGATCTCTGACGCAGTCGATACCACAGAAGCTCAGCTGCGGGAGTGCGGCCGCGATATATGAAGTCCCCGCCTCTTCTCCTCGGACTAGTCGCTCTTTGCCGGGGTCGACCCTGTCCGCCGCCTAGCCGCGACCAGATAGAAGCTCTCCTCGAACCCCTCTAGGTGACCATGGACGCTCGACTCGTCACCCTCCCGGAGCGCCTTGTGGAACTCGCCCGTGTCGAGGTCCTCGAACGCTGCCGTCAGCTTCTCCAACACCGGCTTGGAGAGGAACCAGGACGAGATGACGGCTAGGCGCAGCTCCTTGCCGTGGATCAGCGTGACCTTGAACTTGTCGAAGTCCAGCCTGTGCGCCTCCTCGATCCCCTCTTCCGCCGTCCTTTGGATGATGAACTCGAGCGGGACCGTCGCCTTGCCGGTCAGTTGAATCTCTCTGACCAGGGAGCCGTCCTCCTTGAGCAGGTATCCGGCGTGGATCTCGTCCCTGTGCGCGATGTAGGCGGCCCACAGGAGAACGGCCACGAGCGCGGCCACCATGATGAGCCAGAGAAGGAACCAGTCCGTTTCCGAGCGGACGATAACGACCACGAATCCTGTCGAGGAGTCCAGACCGTCGCCGACCGTGACGGTTATCGTCTCCCGCTTGACGTCCTTGGGATACTTCAGGGTGATGTTGAAGCCCGAGACCTCGGCGTACTCGCTGTTCACGGAGATGTTGAGGTCACCCATCGGCGAGTCGACGTCGGAGATGTAGGCGGACAGGTCGATGGTACGGCTCCGCCCCGCCCAGACCTCGATCTCGGGAATCGGCCCGATCACAGGTGCGTCGTTCATGGGGATGACCTGGACGATGATTATCTGCTCGACCAGAGCCCCCGTTGGGTCCGTCGCCCTCACTGTGATGAGCTCGAAGCCGAACCAGTCCGGCTCCGCCCACATGTCGACCGTGCGGTCCTCGTTTATGCGGACCCTCACCGACCTGTTGCCCGAGGAGTAGTAGAGGTTGTCCCCGTCGACGTCGAGGAAGTAGTAGTCCAGGTTCGTGAAGAAGACGTTCAGGCTCGTCTCGTCCTCGTTGAAGGAGACATCCGGGAGCGGCCTCAGCTTCTCTGGCGGGTAGTCCTCCGAGATCGTCACATTGACCACGTCGAAGCCCGTCCCGATGCCGTCCGTGACCCATATCGTGACCTGCACGGTCTCGTTGAGCATCGACTGCGGGTAGTTCATCACAAGTCCGAGATTGTTGGTCGGGCTTATCCAGATGTGCGCGCCGTCGGACGTGAACACCGTGAGTTCGTCGGTGGTGTTGTCCACGTCCTCGATGTATGGCGTCAGGTCGAAGTTGTAGGAGTGATCATAATGGACGACGATGTCGGGAACGCCGGATATCGTCGGCGGCTCGTTCACCGGCGGGGGTCCCACTGGCGTTGAGAGGCCCACGACCTCGTCCGTGGAGGACAGTCCGACCTCGTCCCAGGCCTGGGCCATCAGGACAGCGCCGGAGAGCTCCAACCCGCCAACGTCCCAGACGGCGCTCCCGTCCGGCGGCGTTTCAGTCGTTATCGTGTGAAGCTGGCCGTCATTGTACCTGAGCTCGACCGTCACCGCGTCAGCATCCACGGCGTAGGTGATCGTCACGTTGCCATCCACGACGGAGTCGTCGGCAGGCTGCAGTATCTGAATCGAGGGCGGCGTGCAGTCTATCTCCACCCCTGAGACGGAATGCTCCGCGCTGGCGTTGAACAAGTCAGTGGCAATCGCCTTGAGCGTCACGACCTGGTCCCCAACGGAGCAGCTGTCCCATGAGAAGACGCCGTCAACGTCGGGATCGAATCCCAGGAAGTTCCAGGATGTGCCGTTGAAGTACTCGAAGGAGATGTTCACGACGGTCGCGCCCACGGAGTAGAGCGTGTCGTACATCCCCGTGATGTGCTCGTCCTGAGCCGGGCTGATGATGCTCACGGAGGGCAAGGACCACATTGCCTGATACCAGTAGAGCGTGTCGACCGGATTGTGGAATATCAGATCCGACCCGCCAGTGCCGACGGTCGCGTTCATGTGCTTGCCGGGCGGGACCATCCCCGAGGTGTCGTTGTCGTGCAGGTAGAGGAGGGTCGAGGGGCTCGTGGGAATCTCCAGACTGGAGGGTTGGGCAATGGAGTCGTACGCCATGACGAATCGCTCATCGTCACCAGCTCCGACGATGTCGATCTCGAGCCGCAGGTAGCGGGGATCGCTGTCCGTGAAGTTCTGCACCGCACCGGTCCCGATCGCAAGAGCGAAGGGGTTCGGCGTTCCGCTGTCAATCGCTGCAATCGGAGAGGCGACAATCAGCTGAGGGTCTGACCCGTTGGGCCTGACGTGGTGCACGCTGACGACGATTTGCACGATCGCCGTCGTCTCTTCAGGTCCGAGCATGATTGCGGGGTTCTCGCCCCCAAGCTCCACGACGAACCAGCCGATGTCGGCCTCGGCCGCCGTATTGTCCCTTTCCATCGTGAGATTGGTGGCGGACAGCGCCATCGTGACCGACCCGACGCCGATGAGGTCATCACCAGCGTACGGCGAGCGGCCCATGCTCTGACCGGTGGTGGGCTGTACGGAGGCGAACGCAACCGAGCGATTCAGGTCAACCGCGGGAGCAAGAGGAACTGTCCTGTTGTCGACGCCCAGCCCGAAGTTCTCAGACCCTGACAGCACCCTGGTGCCGTCGTTCATCTCCACGGCCTGCCACGATATCTCGGTGATGTTGTCCTGCCATCCGGAGATGCTCCTGTCGATCATGATCGTTGTAGAATTGACCAGCTGCGCCCGCAGCATCCTGGCGCCCACGTCCGGTCCTGACCCTTCCGTTATGAAGCTGACGAGCACGAAGGTCCTGTTCACGTCCACGGGCGTGCTCAAGGTCGCGTTGACGGAGGTCGTCGGTTCGATCATCGTGAAGACCGAGCCCTTCTGGACCATGGCATCCCCGGGATTGGTGAACTCCACCACCTGCCACCAGATCGCGTGTCCCGCGTTGGCACCGTATACCCTGAACTGGACGTTGCTCGCGTTGGTCAGTTCCCCGAGGACGGGATCATCGTAGCTCCAATTGATGTCAGCGCTCGAAGGCGTCTTGGACCACAACACGAAGGCCTGACTGACGTTCGCAACGGGATTGATGGCGACATCCATAACGGTTGATGTCTGAGAGGGGATCTGTCCTCTCTGCACCTGCACTCCCAAATGATACTCAACGACGTACCACTGAATAGTGATGGGTACCGGCACGGCCTCGTTCGTCACTCGTACGAATTCGAGTGCGGTGGATGTGGCGATCCTGCCCCTGACCTCGGAGCTAACGGGACGCCCGCCATCATGGCGAGCATTAAACATGAGGAACGTCTTGGTCATGTCGACCGCCGATATGGGAATCATCACGACGCCGTTGGACGAGCTCACCGAGGTGCCGCTCTGCAGCGACCTCACCCCCCCGCCAGAGCTCGCGTTCGTCGGAGGGCTGCTTGCCGATGTGTTCCCGTAGTAGAGGTAGTAGTCCTTGTCGGACAAAGAGGCCGTGATGACCCTGTGAAGTGCAAACCAGATTCTCGTGGACGTGTCGTTCCACGCCGAGCCCGGGTCGAGGCTCCGGTTGAGCTCAACCCATGCTGCACCGTCCCAATGGACCACCCGCATGTCGTCGCCGTCCGCCTGGGACTTGCCGGCAGACACGAGTGCAGCGTGGTCGAGGGCGGTTGACACCGCGAATCCCGCGGGGAGGTCGGACAGGCCTGCTGTGACGGTCATGCTCTGCCTGAACTGACATTGGGTCCCGTTCCACCAGGGTCTGGGGAGCTCGCTGAAATGCATGTGAAGGACATAGGGTCCCGCATCGATGTTAACGTCCGCGGTGCCCGTGTGCAAGGAAGGAGCCAGCGAAAGGAGCATCAGTACTGCGATCGCAACTGCGGGAACTCCCCTGAGCCACGAAGGTCGCGTACTCGATGATATGCCCGTCGTGCTGCGTGACATCATTTCGACCCTCCCTCCTGATGGCCGCTGCCATCCGCCTCGTCGAGATCCAGCGCCTTCTCAATCTCGAAGGGGCCTTCTCCGCCGTCCTCGGCCTCGATGTCGTTTGTGGGGTCGAACTCCCCCAGATGCTTTCTGAGGATCCGTTCCACTCCCGCGAATCCCGCTAGGAATCCGCTCCAGTCCTTCAGCTCGTCGGCATATGTCCTCTCGATTTCCTCCAAGGCTTCCTTCAGAGGCCGCATGTTCCTTCTCGTCTCGTGCCCGCTGTAGACGATGGCAAGGTACACCTGTTCGCCCTTCTCGATCAGAATCTTCTGGTCCCCGAAGTCTATCCTCCTCACGGGTACGTCCTCTATCTCTCGGAACGAGTCCCGTATGAACTCCTGGATCACGGTGAACATGCTCGAGAAGATGTCCTCGTCGACGTAGGTCTCCTTCTCCATCACGGAATGGCTGATGAGGGTGCCACTCCTGTGGATCAGGAACGTCTCGTCGATGTCAATCCTGGCGAAGAACCATCTCGAGAATATCGCGAGTATCAGGCCCGCAAGGATGATCGTGATTATGGACCACGGCCAGTATATCTGGTCCCAGATGGAGGGCGGTGGCGGACCGATGATGCTGACCCGGATAGTGGCATAGGTCGTTAATGAACCATCGCTCACCTCGAGGCGGATGTAATCGGTGCCCTCGTCCGAATAGGCGAACAGGAGCATGTACCCGGCGATGGAGGGCGTCTCCGCGTAGTCGCCCGACACGAGGATCGTCAGCTCCGAGAAGCTGTTGTCGACGTCGTGGATATACTCCGTCAGGTCCAGAGTGTAGGTCTGGCCCTTCATCAGGACCAGGTCCGCGATGGGCAGTATCACGGGCGCGTCGTTGACCGGGAGGACGTCCACCTTTATCGTCTGCTCCCTTATCCCGCCGAACGTGTCGGTCGCTCGGAAGGTCACATACTCCACACCGAACCAGTCCTGAACGGAAGAGAAGTCGACGACGAGAGTTGAGTTATCGATGGACACGATGACGTTCGAAGAGAGGCTGGTATATGTGAGCTCATCTCCGTCCGGATCGAGGAAGTGATCGTCGATCGTGAACGCGTCCGAGAGTCCATTGTCCTCGAAGAAGATGAAGTCAGGGATGGGAGAGGCGACCTCTGGCGACAGGTTGTCGAGCACAGTTATGTTGATGTCCTGGAACGCTTCCTCCAAGCCGTCGCTCACGGTGATCCGGACAGCGAAGGTCTGCCCGCTCAGGCTTACTGGGTAGTAGATGTACATGACAGTCGTCTGGCTGCCATAGATGAATATGTGAGTGGGATCGTTGGTGGTTATCAGGAGATCGGACGTGTCGTTGTCCACGTCGTGGACGTAGGGCATCAGGTCGAACGTGTAGTTGATCAGGGGGCTGGCGATGTCATCATAATGGACCACGAGGTCCGGGACGCCCGAGATCGTCGGCGGGTCGTTGACGGGGAGGACCGTCACAAGGACGATGTCCTCTGCTCTGGCGTTCTCGGGATCGATCGCCCTGAAGGTCACGATCTCCTGTCCAGACCAGTCCACGGGGGCCTTGAAGTCCACCGTGTGGTCCTCGTTGATCGTGATGTCGACCTGGATGTTCCCGGTCGTGTAGAAGAGGCTGTCCGCGTCCGGGTCATCGAAGTAGTCGTCCAGGTCGAAGTAGTTTATCACCTCCTCGCCCTCGTAGAGGGTGATGTCCGGCAGCTGCGTCGTCAGAACCGGCACGTAATCCTCCGATACCGTGATCGCCAGCAGCGTAAACATCTCCCCTCCGTCCTCGTCGTGGACCGCTATTCTTGGATACTGGGGGGAGAGGTCGAGGTACTCCTCGGGGTAGGTGAATGTCCCCCACAGCCCGTCGAAGGATACGTGGTCGGCGTCGGTGCAAGTCAGCGTGAGGTCCTCCTTCGCGGTTTCAACATCCGAGACGTAGTCGTAGAAGTAGTAGGTGTAGGCGACGTCGTAGTGTAGCGTGAAGGGAGTAATGCTCTCGATTGTGGGCCTATCGTTCACGGATGTTATGTTGACGTAAAGGGTCTGGCCGTCTGTATGGCCATCCTTGTCCCTCAGCCATATCGTGAGCTCGTCGCTACCGTAAGCGTCCGGGACTGTGGTGAGCGTTATCAGGTGGTTCCCGATGACATTGTCTCCGCTGATCGTCGTCAGCGAGGGATCATGGTCCGTGAAGAACCACGTGAGGTCGGAGAGAGGGTCCTGAGGATCGCTCGCGAACGCGGAGAGGTCGAGGCTCCAGCTGCCGTAGTCCTCAGTCTTGAGCTGATCTGGTACGGTTCCCTGTATCGCTGGATCGACGTTGGTCACGACGACGGAAACGTTCGCGGTGCCGGTAACATTGCTCTGGAGCGTGGCGGTGATCCTGATCCAGCCGTCGAGCAGTGATGTGTCCTGTGCCCTGAGCGTGGCGTTCTGGATCAATGAGTATGTCACGGTACCCGCGTTCGTCTCCCAAACCGAATCCACTATCGCCACGAGGTTTCCATCCAAGTCGTAGCCCGTGGCGGTGAAATCCATGTATTCTAGGTGCTCGATGACCGCTGGGTCCGGCTGCACCTGGATCGTGTCCAAGGCGCCCGCCACTACTGTCATCCAGTCCGTCGTGTTCGTGTGTCCGAGGCCATCATCGATCGAGACCGTTCCTGTTCCGACCGTCGTCGCCTCGAATAGAGATGTTTCAGAAGGTCCTGCGGGAATGGTTCCGATGCCTCCGTTGACCGCCCAAGTGACGTTGGCGGGACCTATCATGTTCCCGTCGGCATCGTACTCGTATGCTGCGAGGTTCACGCTTTCGTCCGCCGTCAGCGTTCCAGGGCTCCATGGTTCAATGCCAACGCGGAATCTCGAACCTACCACTACTTGTATCATATTCGTCGTGTTCGTGTGTCCGAGGCCGTCATTCGCTGTGATCGTTCCGATGCCAGGCTGTGTCGGATCGAAGACCGCTGAGGAGTTGGGACCAGGGGTTATCGTTCCTACGCCCCCCGCCACCGACCAATTGGCGAGAATGGGTCCCACGAGATTGCCCTCGGAATCGTATGCGCTCACGTTGAGGAACAGCATGTCGTCGGTCGTGAGAGTGCCTGGATCCCACGGGTCTATCCCTATTCCGGAAGCCGCCCCAGGAAGGACGTTGACGGTCGTGTAGTTGGATATCGTGTCGTCCGAGTTGTTGCAGTAGACGCGCCAGGTTCCTGCGGTCCCTGGATTGTAGACACCACTAGCGTCGACGGCACCGGTTGGGTCCGTTGTAGACCAGTACTGAGCGAACGTCACCACATTGTGGAAAGGGTCATGTCCAATGGCATCGAGGTCGATGACATCATCGGCAGTGCCAGTCCATGTAGCGAGAGACATGTGAATGTGGTCCAGGGCTCCGGAGAAGGAGTAGGTAATCGTCATGTTGAAGAGCGTCGGCGTCGATGCCGTGTCCATCGTCGTGAGGTTGGCCATGAACCTGATCGACGGCGAGAGGACAGATTGCAGACTCTCTCCAGTATTGACAGGGGTCCAGGACATGCCGGAATCAGTGGAATAGGAGAATGTCACGTTGGAGTCGAGAGGCCCGTTGTAGAGAGCGTCGAAGTCCTCCCAGCTGACCCAACTGGCGGGAGCAAAGTCCTCGGTCTCCAGGATTCCCTCAGATGCGTACTTCCAGTAGTCGATCCTGACTTCCTCCAGGACAGGCGTCTTGGTCGTGTTGTACGTCTCCATCTCGACCTTGTACTGCAGGCACATGTCGGATAGCGAAGTGATCTGAGAACCGAGGGGCGACAGGTAGGCGGGAGACCAGCTGCTCCAGCTCCCGGCGCAATCGCCTGAACGAGTGTGCAACGACAGGTTCGTCTGGCTGGGCTGACTGGAGTTCCAGCTGATGTTCCCCCAGTTGACTTGGGACTGCCCGTCCATCACTCTCGAGACGAACGAGCCGTTGGCGTATCCTCCCTCTGTCGTCACGTAGTCGACTCTGAGTCTTGGACGCCTGCCAGGTGAACCCCATTCCTTGCTGTTGAATACCTTCCTGCTCTCCAAGTAAGGCTGGTCCTCCGCCATGAGGATTGCGCCGTAGTTCGTCCTCGTGCCGGTCATCCAGTCATCTACAAGCGCTGTTATGTCCCACAGATGATTGATCGTCTGGTTCGTTACGTCGGTCAAAACGAATTCGGCTGTGGCATTGAAGTCACCGCCTGGCGTGACCCAGCTGGTGACTCCGTCCCGACTATCCCATGTGACACCGTTGGTCGGATTTCCGTCGCCCGTTCCCTCAACCCATGAAGCGGTCACCTGGTGCGCCGAGACGTTAACGGGATTGGCGCTGGCCGCCCATTCGAGGTTTAACCGTATTTCCGCGTGAGTAATCAGGTTGAGAGCCCCGATTGCGCTAAGGTCAAACTGAATGAGAATCCTCTCTGGCTCAGAGGATTCCACATTCAACTCCACGGAGGCCCCGTAGTTCTTGTTGCCTCCGCCCGCGGCGGTGATGTAAGCGTCCTTTCCATTTCCATAGTCGACCCCGATATCGAAGGATCCGGGCGTGCCAGCGGCAGCCGTGTCGTTCAACGTGATATTCCCGGGAACAGATACCAGATCCACGTTCAGGAATGTCGACCCTTGCTGGAAGTCCGCCTGGCTGGTGTCGACGAATTGGAACGGCAGGACCTCGAGCGTGACGTTGCCGGCGCCGAAGCTCAGGTTCTGGAAGGTGTAGTTGGCGGGATTCTGGAAGGCCCATGTGGCCGTCGCTGTCCCGTCACTGTTGTCCACCAAGGCGGGATCGGACAAAGAGTCGTCTGTCAGGGCCATGAAACTGGAAGCGAGTAGCAAGAAGACCAGACACGTCAGTCTCGCGTTGCTTACGCTCGATGATTGATTTGCATACGTTCGTTTGAGATCGCCCTTCACGAATTGCCTCCGGCTGCGAGGAACATCTATGCTCCAGTGAACCATTCTCCTCGTTCCGATAAAACGATGAGTCTTCGATTATCAGGTCTGAGAATCAGTTCCGATAGTCTCGGTGGGACAGTACTCCCGCCCCGATCCCCGCGAGGGGTCGACCTCCCTGCAGAGCGCCTGGAAGTGACAATGTCCATCACCAAATCACCGCTGCGGATGGTCGGAAGACCCCGCATTCTAAAGTTTCTTATACCGTCTAACTGTTTTCGAGGCAATGCCAGTCATCACGCTAGATTACGGTGACCTCATCTCGCTCATCGGCCAGGATGTCCCGATGGACGAGCTCCTGGAGAGAATCCCGATGCTCGGAGCCTCCCTGGAGGGAGTGGAAGGCAACGAGATGAGCGTGGAGTTCTTCCCGAACAGGCCTGACCTCTATTCGGTCGAAGGGGTCGCCAGAGCCCTCAGGGGGTTTCTGAACTTCGAGAAGGGGCTCGCCCATTATCCAACGGAGGACTCGGGGATCGACTTCATAGTCGACAAGAGCGTGACGGATGTCCGCCCGTACGCCGTTGGAGGCGTCGTGAGGGACGTGGAGATGACGGACGAGCTCGTGAAGTCCCTGATGGACATGCAGGAGAAGCTTCACCTCACGATGGGCAGGAAGAGGAGAAAGGTCTCGGTCGGCGTTCATGACATAGACAATGTGGCTCCGCCCTTCACATACATGGGCGTTCCGCCGGAGGAGAGGACGTTCTTCCCGCTCCAGGGCACGCGGGAGATGAACATGGCCGAGATCCTGCGCGAGCATCCGAAGGGCGTCGACTACGCGTACATCCTCGAGGGGAAGGATAGGTTCCCGCTCATAGTCGACAAGAATGACGAGGTGCTCTCGTTCCCGCCGATCATCAACGGGATCGCGACGACAGTCACGGAGGAGACCACGAACCTCTTCCTCGACGTCACGGGTCTGGACTACGAGGCCGTCCACACGACGCTCGTGATCGTGGCGACCGCACTGGCCGAAAGAGGCGGGAAGCTCCAGACGGTCAATCTTCACACGCCGGAGGGCGACAGTATCACACCTGACCTGACCCCAAAGACGAGGGTCCTGAACAGGGTTTACGCGAACAAGCTCATAGGGGTCGACCTCAGCCCGGAAGAGACGGTGGACTGCCTCGAAAGGATGAGGTTCGCCTGCAACGTCACGGGTGAGGACATCGAGGTCCAGATACCCGCCTACAGGAACGACATCCTCCACCCCGCGGACCTCGTGGAGGACGTGGCCATTGCGTACGGATATGAGAGAATCGAACCGCAGACGCCGAGGGCGACGACGACGGGGAGCCTGATACGGTTCAACGAGGCCTGCAACTCGCTGCGCAACCTGATGATAGGATACGGCTACACGGAGGCGAGCACGCTCAGCCTGGTCGGCGCCGACTCCCAAGAGGAGGGTGTCGAGCACGTGAAGCTGATGCATCCCATAACGACGGAGCAGTCGACACTGAGAACGTCCCTCCTTCCCTCCCTGATGACTCTCCTGCAGGCGAACAGGCATCACGAGCTCCCGCAGAGGTTCTTCGAGGCGGGGGACGTCGTCATAGAAGCCAAGAACGTGAGGAAACTAGCGGGCGTGTCGATCCACGCGAAGGCGGGCTTCACCGAGGTCAAGTCCCTCGTCCAAAGCCTCCTTCGCGACCTGGGGCACGAGATGAGTATCGAACCGCGAAAGGACGGCCTGTTCATCAGGGGCCGGGCAGCGTCCGTGGTCAAAGGAGGAGAGGATATCGGCAAGTTCGGTGAGATGACCCCTGACGTGATCGATGAGTACGAGCTGAGCTACCCGGTCGTTGGCTTCGAGCTCGACCTTCCCTCGCTGTTGGCCGACTGAGGCAAAAGATTCAATTATCATTCCTCATTCTCTCTACCGAGCTGAGGTAGCTAAGCCCGGACCAAGGCGCCGGCCTTGAGAGTCGGTGGTGCACTGCACCGCGGGAGTTCGAATCTCCCCCTCAGCGTGCAGAAGCGAGGGTAGCCAAGCCTGGTCAACGGCGCTAGGTTGAGGGCCTAGTCCTGCAGAGGTCCTTGGGTTCGAATCCCAACCCTCGCACTCCTTCTGGACGCGCTCGATCGGGCCGCCAGATTGACGTGCATTTGCTCACGTTTATATATCCCAGCGGCATTGCTTCGAGAGGACTATGGCCACGCTGTCCAGAGTGGTCAAAGACAACAAGGAGATGAGTGCGATGACAGACAAGAAAGCGGACCTCGCCGGTCCCGGCATAGGAGACTACGCCGAGCTAGAGAAGATCCTGCCGCAGGACTACAGTCCTCTGCTGACACCGAAGGAGACGCAGAAGGCCATTTTCGCGATGAAGAGCTACATCGAGGAGGGGCTGTGCAAGGAGCTCAACCTGATGATGGTCTCGGTCCCGCTCATCGTGGACGTCAAGAGTGGTGTGAACGACGACTTGGACCGTGACGGCTCGCGGTCCCCGATACAGTTCCACATCTCCAACGACTATGACAAGAACCCGATTGATGCTCAGATAGTGCAGGCGGCGACGAAATGGAAGCGCGTCGCGCTGAAGCAGTTCGACATGCAGGTCGGCGAGGGCATCTGCACGGACATGCACGCGGTGCGGAAGGACTACTTCCTCGACCACGACCACAGCGCCTACGTGGACCAGTGGGACTGGGAGATGGTGATCTCCGACGAGCACCGGAACCTGGCGTTCCTGACGGACATCGTGGAGAAGATCTGGAAGGTCCTCAAGGGCGCTGAGACGCGCGTCCAGGAGATGTTCCCGCAGCTGGTGACGGACAAGTATCCCAGCCTGCCCGAGAAGCTCAAGTTCCTGCATGCCGAGGAGATCCTCGAGAGATATCCTGACCTCCCGCGAAAGCAGCGCGAGACGGAGATCCTGCAGGATTTCCCCGCCGTGTTCATCTACGGCATCGGCTGGCCGCTCGAGGACGGCTATCCGCACGAGATGAGGGCCGCGGACTACGACGACTGGGTCACGGAGACCGTGTCCAAGGACGGGAAACCCATGCATGGGCTGAACGGAGACATACTCGTCTGGAACCCCGTGACAAAGCGGAGGCACGAGCTGACATCCATGGGGATCCGCGTGAACCCGGAGACGCTCAGGCAGCAGCTGGAGATGTCCGGACAGCTGGACTTCTTGGAGCTTCCATACCATCAGGGGATACTGAACGGCGAGCTCCCGCTAAGCGTCGGCGGCGGGATAGGACAGTCCCGTACGTATATGCTCCTGCTCAAGATGGCGCATCTGGGAGAAGTGAGCGTCAGCGTCTGGCCGAAGATACTGAAGGACATGTGCGCGAAGAAGCAGATTTTCGTTCTTGAATGATAGTTCAATCCGTTTCTCGAGCGAGTGTTTCATTAAGTCCAATGCCATTTCCGTGTCTGACACAACGAGCAACACCCGATGTGCGGTGTCTGTTCACGGGGACAACTCATGAAGGTCAGAGTAGCCACAGGAACCGCAATCCACCTCGGGCTGAGGAAGGGCAAGCTGCCATCCAGACCAACGACGGCCCATCTCCTGACGCCTGGCAAGTGCACCTTCGATTGCGCATACTGCACCAAGGCAAGATCCAGCGCTTCGAACCCTGATTTCATGTGCAGGATCACATGGCCCGCTCATTCGGAACCGCACGTGTGGGACGCGCTTGAGGAGACGTCATCAGCCTTCACGAGGATTTGCATCCAGGTCGTCAACGGCCCGGGCTGCTTCGAGACCGCGAAGAGATGGGCCCGAGAGGCCAAGAGCCGGTGCGACCTTCCCGTGAGCGTTGAAGCGCGGGTGAACAGACCGAGCGACGTGGCGGAACTGCTGAGAGAGGGCGCCGACTGCGTAGGCCTGCCGCTCGATGTCGCGTCCGAGAGACTGCATCCGGTCCTGAGGGGAGGCCGACTCGATGAGGCTCTGGAGCTGACACTGTCATCCGCAGATTCCTTTCCGGGAAGGGTAAGTACGCACATCATCGTGGGTCTGGGAGAGACCGACGAGGAGATGGTCGATGTCTCCCGGAGAGTGTTGGAGAAGGACATACCGCTCGCCCTGTTCGCTTTCACACCGTGCAAGGGAACCAGGCTGGAGAACATAGACCCGCCGAGCCTCAAGCGGTTCAGGAAGATACAGCTGGCAACCCACCTCATCGCGGAGGACGCCAGCACGAGGTTGGAGTACGATCGAGCAGGAGGACTGATCCTGCCTTCCATCGAGGATGACGACCTCATCAGCATGATGGGCGAAGCTCTTCTCACGCGGGGATGCGAGGGGTGCAACAGGCCCTTCTACAATGAGAGACCTGGATGCACGCCGTACAACTACCCAGAGACCCTCACGGAAGAACAGATTGCGGAGGAGATGCGGGTGATACGGAGTTGACGCGGACCCGAGACGTAGACACGGAGACAGGCAAGCCGATTTGGAGGCTTCTAGAGACCGGTCATGCGGACGCTTTCCACAACATGGCCCTGGACGAGGCCATCTTGGAGGCAGGAAGGGACGGCAGGGTTCGGCCCACGCTACGACTGTACGGCTGGAGCCCACCGGCGGTCTCGATCGGGTACTTCCAGAGGCTCGATGAGGAGGTTCACACTCAGACGTGCGAGGACCTGGGAATCGACGTCGTGAGGCGCATCACCGGCGGCGGGGCGGTCCTCCACGACAAGGAGGTCACCTATTCCGTCATCGCTTCCGAGACGGATGATTCAATACCCAGAGGTATGCTGGAGTCTTACAAGCTGATATGTGCGGGCATAATCGAGGGTCTCAGGAGCCTCGGAATCGAGGCGGGCCTTTCCGGTAACGATATTGTCGTTGGCTCGGAGAAGGTCTCGGGAAACGCCCAGAACAGAAGGTGGGGGGCCATCCTGCAGCACGGGTCAATATTCCTCGACGCGGACTACGAGACCATGTTCAGCGTCCTGAACGTCGCAAAGGAACAAATGAATAGGGGAAACACGTGTATGGTGAGAGGGAGGATGACTTCCCTGCGGGAACTGAGCGGCAAAGGGCCGGATTTCCGGACGGTCTCCAGCCACTTGGCAAAGGGATTCGAGAAGGCCCTGGGGATCGAGTTCTCGAGCGCGGAGCCCGCGAAGGAGGAAACCGAGAGGGCGGAGAGCCTGGCCCGCACGAAGTACTCCACACCGGAGTGGAACGGGAGAAGATGAGGGAGTGATGCTGATAGTCGTCTACCTGATCGTGGCAGTGGGGTTCTTCTTCCATCCATAACGTGATGCCCGGGGACCTAGCGCGAGCTAGCTCCCGAAAAGGGTCCTTACGAAGCTGATGTCCTCGGAAGTGACGTTCCTGTACTTCACGAAGAGCAGATCGAACGGGCTAAAGCTCCTCTCCTCGATCAACCTCTTCGCTCGGGGAAGGTCCATCTCGATGTAGATATCGTCAGGAGCGTTGTCCGGATCGACGTCGAATGATATTTCTCCGGAGCTGACGGAAAAGAGGTAACGCGCATCCTCCCTGACGACGAGGTGAACGCTCCTACCCTCGTACCTCTCCAGGGCATGAGCTATTGTGGGATCCTCATCCTTTCGTCTGTCAAGTTCCTCTAGGGACCGCCTGAAGAGGTCATCGAAGTACGGCATACCGAAGGCTGATTCCAAAGCTCGTATTTTCAACTTCCCATCGAATTCGGTCCTGCGGGTCAGGTGCGGAGCGTGGCATTTGATATACCAGGCGGAACTTGAGGTCCATAACTGGTGATGGCATGTTGGACAGGCATGATAGGGAACTGGAAGGTTTCTACCACTACTGCCCGGCGGTGGCTATGATCGTGACCGTCAGCAGGGGACCGGAGAAGGACGCCATGGCGGCGGCTTGGCACTCGCCCATATCGTTCGATCCTCCACTGTACGGAGTGTCGGTCTCACCGAAGCGGCACACGTATCAGATGATTATGGACGCCAAGGAGTTCGGTGTCAACTTCGTGCCCTTCGAGGTCGCGGAGCTCGTTGCGCAAGTGGGCGGTTGCAGCGGGAGGGATGTGGACAAGTTCGAGCGATTCAAGATTGAGGAGGTCGATCCGTTGGAGACCTCGGCTCCCATCATACGGGACTCCTACGCGGCCTACGAATGCCGGCTCTTTGCCAGCAACTCTCACGGTGATCACGAATGGTTTGTCGGAGAGATCGTCGCGGCGCACGCAGATTCCTCGGCCTTCGCAGAGGACGGTGTCATCGACGTGCAGAAGGCGGTGCCCACTCTGTATCTGGGCCTGGATCGCTATCTCAAGATTGAGTCGTCCGAGACCATCGAGCTTGATAGAAGAAGGCTAGCCGATCTGCGCCGATAGAATCCGTCAAGACGCTTCTGTCCCATCTCCTCGAGGACCACTGCAGGCGTGAGAGCAATGGAAAAGAGACTGGCCAAGAACAGGGTTCCAGCGTAGTCTCCGACTCTAGGTTCACCTCAGTCCAGAAAGAAGAGAAGGACAGTAGACTGGGGCAGGAGAGGAAGGAGGGCAACGAACGTACAGGGCGTCGTGTCCCTATCGAATCAGAACTCACTCTTGGTGTACTGCGTAGCTGGACCTCTCTCCAGTTTTGTTGCCTTGGATTCGAGTTCTTTCACCCGCATCTTCATCTTCTTCAGAAGCTCTTCCTGCTTGGCGATCTTAACCTTCAGCTTCGCGGACTCTGTTCGGAATTTGGCTGCCCTGTGCCGATCCTTGGCTCTTTTCTTTTCCGCCTTTGCCTGTTTCACAGATTTGGCCATCATCTTACCCCCGCAATTCGGGCGGGCGCATCTCTGCGCCCATACGCATAAGGATAGATATCCTAATAATCTCTTTGGTCGAGGTCAGGAGAGAGAACGGACCGTTCTTCACAGGGAATAGTACCATAGAACGCTCCTAGGAGAGATACACATCGCTGATAACGATGATACAAGTGATATATAGAAAGATGGAGAATGATGACGTGCACTTTCAGTGTAAGGTCTAGCTATGCCCAGGAAGAAAAAGAAGAAGTTCACTGAGGACTTCATGAAGAAGTGGAAAGAAACCACGAGCGATGAAGAAGTGACCAAGACGAAGAGGATCCTCAGGAGACAGGAAGAGCTGCTGAAGAAGCATCCGAAGAACGTCAACTTGTGGTTCGCCAGAGGCGAGGTGTTAAGGAGCATGGGCGAGCACGAGAAGGCGCTCAAGTGCTACGATGCTGTGGTGAATCTCGAGCCTGGACACAAAGCGGTCCACAATGCAAGGGCGAGCGCACTCGCGGCCCTAGGCAAGAGGGACGAGGCGGTCGAGTCCTATGAGAAGGCGCTCCAGCTCGCCAAGGAGGCGGAAGAAGAGGTTGCAGATGTCGAGCCCGCCATCGAGGATCTCGAAAAGCTCATCGAGGATGTCACCCCTCTGGATGAGCTGGAGGAGATTGCAGAGGAACCGGCCCCGCCAGAGGAGCCCGAAGAGTACTTCGCCTGCCCGATGTGTGGTGAGCTTCTTGATCCTGAGGAAAGCAGGTGTTCGACTTGCGGTACGGAATTCCTGGAGGAAGTCGACGAGGAGGAGATCCTGGAGAGACTGGAAGCCCTGGAATCCGAAATCATGGAAGAGGACGAGGAAGAGGAGGAGCCCTCCGCCGAAGAGCAGGCCTACAGGAAGAAGCTTGAGAAGTGGAGAAGAGAGGGTTACAACGTCCTCCCGCTAGAGGAGGTCCTGCGGGCGGAACCACACCGCTCTAGGACCGCCTTCTTCCAGTTCGAGGAGAACCTGAGAAAGGTCGGGATACTGAAGGAGAGCCTCCAGTCGATGCCGACTGAAGGTTACGAGGAGGACATCGAGAAGATCGAGCTCATGCTGCGGTCACCCTACAAAATCTGGGCGATCGAGGCTGAGATGGAGAGCCTCTGGCAGAAGATCGAAACGGAGCAGAGAAGGGAAGTCGCCCCGCCCGAGCGCGAGGCTCCGCCGAGGGTCCCCCCGCGAGAGGGACTCATAAACGGGAGAAGAAGGGAGGGACTGATTCCTCCGGGTCGTATAAACGGTCTCATAAACGGCATAGAGAGCGCCAAGACAGGGCTGATAAACGGTCTTACGAACGGCGTTGGAATGACGAACGGTCTTGGCTCGCTCAGGTTCAGAAGGGAGGAGATGCTTGGCAGATGGAAGCTCCTTCTCCCGATCATCGTTGCCATGGTACTCATCGCTTCCTCGTTCTTCGTCTCGGTCGAGAGGGATACGACAGGGAGGATAGACATAGACGGAGGCGTTGAGGACTGGAGCGGCATTGTGATCACTGAGAGCCGCCAATCTGCTGCTCTGAACCCGAACATCGACATAGTCGAGACCGCCGTGTATGACGATTCGGGCTTCCTGACGTTCTACGTGCAAGTGTTAGGCACGATGCTCCAGGGAAACGGGGATGAGCTGCAGGACACTGTGTTCATCTTCATGGACATGGACGGGAGCGGAGCGACGGGCTATAGAATCGAGGGTCTGGGGGCGGACAGGATGATCGAGGTCCTCGGCTCCGACAATACCGTTGACCGGGCAGTGATGTATGAGTTCGATGCGGGGCGGGGCAGCGATGATTGGAGCGGCTGGTTCAAGCCGAGAACGCTCAGGGCCGTGGCGGGTCCGTCGCACCTCGAAGCGGAGGTCTACTGGGACATCCTCTCGCTGAACATCGTCCCTATAGATGTTCTGTTCGCCTCTCACGGTTTCGATGGAGACCAGGACATCGCGGACTTGGCTGTATCGAACACGGGTGGCTCACTGGAGGTCATTCAGGAGAGCTACCTCACTGACTGGGTGGTCTCGGGGACGAACGAGATTCTCCTTAACCTGTCCGTAACGGCACACGGAACGGACATGCACATCACTCAGATCACCGCCGAGATGGTGGGGACAGCCTTGCCAGGAGAGCTGTCTACGGTAAGGCTTCTGGACGAGAATCTCGCCACCATCGACACGGTCAGTCCGTCGAGCATGATGACCTTTGATTTGGATAGGACTGTCCAGGTAGGTTCTTTGGAGACCTTCCACGTCGCGGTTGACACAACGAGCGCGTCAGAGAACACTGTGGGCATGAGGATACTACTGCCCTCGGACATCGGCACGGAGAGCGGTTCGGTCACTCTGAAGACGGGACACCCCAGGAACGAAATCGGGCTGGGATATCTCGGTTCGATAAAGGCGGGCTACTCGATCGATGGCGCCTTCTCCGAATGGACTGGAACCCCAGATAATCCGGGGGACTCTGACGGCAATCCGAACATAGATCTGATGAGCTCCTCATCCGCCAATGAGACTGACAACCTGTACTTCTTCGTCGAGGTCGACGGGAGGATTCTGAAAGGCACGGCCCTGCCATATGTGGGTAAGCAACGGATCGAGCCTTCGCCTTTCGTTGACAGCGATATCGACTCGGTGCCGGACGATGTCGACGGTCCGAACGGAACGAACACGAACAGGTTCGACTTCGACAACGACGGTACACCCGATGCCGCGGAAGGAGGAGATGTAGACAGCGACGGCTCCGTGGACCATCCAATGGGTCCGGACTGGTACCTGAACACGACGATCCCGCCGACCTACCTCCTGGAATACAGAAACCGGACCGTGAGTAAGTACATCGGACCGGTGGAGAAACCTCCGGCTATCGGGGAGGATGTGCTGAGAGCGTACATCGATACTGAACCTGGAGTGGGATACCTCTATGACAGCGAAACAGGGTTCTACGCGGACTTCCTCCTGGAGATCAGCGGGAAGAACGGGGATGCCCTGAAGCAGGAGTTCCTTTCTTTTGGCGGCTCCTATCCAGGCCAATGGGTCTGGGATCCCGCTGGTACGGTGGAGACCGAGAAGGACGTCAACAAGCTGGAGGCCGGTGTGGATCTGACGGGCATCGTTATGGGTCCGACCTTTGACGTTCGATTCGACATCATCGATTGGAGCGGCGGCTACGACAGCACCCGTGGGACAAGATACGCCACGAAAGGGGATTTCGGTGAGTACGATGCGATCTCGAAGGGCGCCTACAACGTCTACTTCACGGAAACGGCCGGGAGAGTGAAACTGGAGGTCGCTGGAAACCACTTCTCTTGGGATCTCCCAACTGGCATCGATGTCGGGAGAGGGGATGAGTCCGGGTCTTTGGGCGTTCTCTCGAGTTCCAGGCTTCTTCTTGGTGAAGAACGAGCAATCTACGGAGACGCCTACGAGGGAATCCAAGCCACAATAGAATATGAGTTCGGAGAGAGGTCTCTCAAGGAAGATCTGATTCTGCATTCTCTTCCCGATATGGACGAGAATGCGGAATACATCAAGCTGGTTTTTGGCGTGGACTACTCAGACGACCTCCTTCCTTTTGTTGAGGGGAGCCTTGTGGAGGACTATGTGGAAACCAGGAGCCTGGATTTCTATCTTGGCGATCACAGGGTGATATCGGCTATGCCGCCATATGCGTATGACGCGGCCGGTGAGCGGCTAGACTGCACATACCGCTTCTCTCCATCGCTGAAGACCCTGGAGACAGTATGCGATGCAAACTGGTTCCTGGAGGCTCAGTATCCTGTTTCCATCGATCCCACCTTCAGCCTGACGGATAACAGCACATACGTCACTGACCCGGAATACCTTGGGAGATCTGTCGCGGTGGGAGACTTCGATGGTGATGGCTACGCTGATGTCATCGCAGGAGCATATCTCAACAGCTACGACGGCAAGAGCCTCAGAGGGCTTGCCCACATATACCTTGGGCCGTTCACAGCGGACGACGACAGTCCGGATGTGACGATACTTGGGGTCAATGCAGGCGACCGATTCGGAGTCGCTGTGGCGGCGGGAAAAATAAACAATGACGCCTACTGGGATGCGATCGTGAGTCAGGCTAACATCTCGAATCAGGAGGTGTATGCTTACTATGGCTCGGCGAGTTGGTCCTCGCCGATAACCACACCAGATGTGACGTTCGAGACGCAAGATGGCGGGTTTGGAGACGCGATTGCGGTCTGCAACATAGACAATAGCAACTACGATGATATCGTGCTGGGAGCGCCTGGACAGAGTGGTGGGGGAAGGGCCTACATCTACCAGAGCCCCTTCTCCGCGACGGAGTCGACTGCCGACGACATTCTCGCGCCGACGAACGACAAAGGCGGAAGATTCGGGGACTCGCTCGCTTGCGGCAAGATCGACAACGACAACTACTATGACGTGGTCGTCGGTGAGCCTTGGGCTGAACTTAGCGGAGTGGGCACGAAGGACGGAAGAGTGAGCATCTTTGAAGGCGACAACATCGATTTCTCAGGAGGCGATGAGGCCCCGGACAGTGTTCTTGAGTACGAGTATGATGAAGAGCAGTTTGGCACGGACGTCGGTGTTGGCAAGATCAACTCGGACTCATATGATGACCTCGTCGTTGGAGCCCAGTACAACGATGAAGGTGGAACGGACAGGGGGAGGGCCTACGTCTATCTGGCGAATTCTGGCGGGACTGGAATCAGTGATGCCGCTTCCCCAGACGTGGACATTGCTGGACAGTCCGATGAGGAGAGATTCGGCTATGCTGTGTTCGCTGGCAACATAATGGGGAGTTCTGTTGGGGACGTTGCGATTGCGGCACCCTACGCCGACGAGGGGCAAACCTCGCGGGGCGTTGTGTACGTCTTCGAGGACCCGGTCAACGACAACATCACATACGACGAGAAGATAAACGGTACCCAGGACTCCGAACTCCTGGGTTATTCCCTAGACGGTGGGAAGTTCAGCAATGACAACATCTTGCTGCTAGCAATCGGTTCTCCCTACTGGGACGACGGGTCCAAGCTGAGCGAGGGCAGGGTCGTTGTCACACTGATCCCTGAGTTCCCCTCGGAGATCATGCCCATTGCATTCATTCTCTTTGTTCCGATCGCGGTGGCGTACCGCAGAAGAAGAACTACTTGAGCGAGTAGACTTTCTTTCCCAGGCTCTCGAACTTCTCTGCGAGGGAACCGAGTGCGAATCTCAACGCATCTATTGCCTTCAGAGAGCCGTCCGTCTCAAGATGGAAGTGAATCTTCGTCCGATCGCCCTCGACCGATATGCATTTCTTCGGGCACTCCTCCACGCAGGTCATGCAGAAATTGCAGCTGAGCGGGGATTTGACTTCGACGCTCTTCTTCTTGACAGTGAACACGCCGCGAGGGCAAACCTCCGCGCATGTCCCGCAGAAATCACACGTGTCACAATCGACTTCGATGACGGGGAAGAACTTATATCCAACGCCCTGGGCAACCTGCCACTTGGCGTGATCCTTGCCGGTCCCTAGTATGGCAGTCGCATAGACGAGCATCGCCTGTCCGCTGCCAAGCTTGACTATCGGGATCTTCTCATCCACGACCTTGAGCGAGGAATCCCCAACGGGCTCCAGGTCGCCCGAGTATACCATGCAGGGTCCTTTCTTGTTGAGGGAGTACATTATCGTGCAGTTCGGACACCCCTCACTAGCACAGTCCTTGCACTCGTCTCGGTAAGTGAACAGCTCCAAGTCCGTGGGGATGGGAATCATGCCGAGCCTATGGGCGATCACCTCGTCGAACAGCGGTGTGACACTCTCAGACTCCTCGCCTTCCTCACCGCGAATAGGCCCTAGATGGAACTCGACGTCTTCGATCGCCATCTTCGGAACGTTGGACACCAGGGTTCTTCTCAGCGCATTGGCAAAGTTGGGGTCAACGTCCTCGAGCATCAGCTCCGCGTATCTATCTTCCAGCTTCAGAACATCAACTTTCATTCTAGACCCTTCTGCCGCGCCGACCACCCTTCGACTTCCCTCCGTCGTGAGGGATGGGTGTGACATCCTCTATCCTTCCGATTCTCAGTCCTGCCCTCGCAAGCGCCCTGATTGCGGACTGTGCGCCAGGGCCGGGTGATGTTGATTTGTTGCCACCAGCCGCCCGGATTCGAACATGTATGCTATCTATGCCCTTCTCCTTGGCTATATCAGCGACCCGCTCGGCCGCCCTCATTGCAGCGTAAGGAGAGGACTCGTCCTTGGCGGCCTTCACGACCATTCCACCGCTGCATTTCGTGAGCGTCTCTGAGCCTGTCAGATCTGTCAACGTGATGATGATGTTGTTATAGGAAGCGTAAATGTGTGCTACTGCCCATCGAGCCAACGCTACTCCTCCTTCTCCTTGGTGGCCCCTTTGCCCTTTTCCGGCTCCTTCTTGGCCTCTTCTTTCTTGGCCTCTTCTTTCTTCTCGGGCTTCTCGGCCTGTTCCGGCTCCTTCTTGGCCTCTTCTTTCTTGGCCTCTTCTTTCTTCTCGGGCTTCTCGGCCTGTTCCGGCTCCTTCTTGGCCTCTTCTTTCTTGGCCTCTTCTTTCTTCTCGGGCTTCTCGGCCTGTTCCGGCTCCTTCTTGGCCTCTTCTTTCTTGGCCTCTTCTTTCTTCTCGGGCTTC
>JAJISE010000026.1 GCA_022848865.1 Candidatus Thermoplasmatota archaeon
GCCGCCTGCGACGGATACGTGTATCAGATCCTGATAAATCAGCCTGGCCCCACAGTCTCGGCAGCCAACTCCTTCAACACTGGGAGTCCGATGTACGGTTCTCCTGTGATCTTCGATGACAAAGTCTACATAGGGAACGGCTATCAGTGGGTTAACCCTGACAACAGTTTCTACGCCCTGAACGCAACTGACCTCAGTGTCGTGTGGGAGTTCTTGTCCGGCTCATCAACGAGCTTCATGTCCTCGGCTGCCATCGCGTACGACATGCTATTCGTCGGCTCGATTGACGGCAACCTGTACGTGCTCAACCCGCAGGGCTTCGGAGGATTCGCGGACGTGATATGGGAATACCCGATCGGGTCGACGATGTCGTCTCCCGCGATTGCGGACGGTCAGGTCTTCATCGGCTCCAAGTCCAACTACCTGTACGCCTTCGACGTCATACAGCCTGGTCCCGTGAGCTACAGATGGAGGTACAACCTCGGCGGGGACGTGGACTCTTCCCCTGCGGTCGCAGACGGAATGGTCTTCATGGGAACGCACGGGGGCGGGGGCAGAGTGTACTGCTTCGGCTCACCTGGAGATATCGTACCTCCTTTTGCACTGACCTGGTCACCAACAGCATCGAGTGTTCCCGTTGACACCGATTTCGCTGTGACTTGGAGCGAGTCGATGGACTTGACCTCGGTCGAGAATTCATTCAGCTACACCGATGGCTCCACGATCTGGTCTGCTTCCGATGGTGTTTTCACCCATCAGACCAACACGTCGACCTTCAACCCCACGATGGACCTGGATTTCAGCACGACCTATTGGGTAAGCTTCGACGTCACGGCGAGAGATGTCCTCGGAAACCCGCTCGACCAGGATCAGGACGGCACGGGTGGCGAGATCGGCGCGGACGAGCTCGTCATCGTCTTCACAACGATGAATAGGCCAGGGCAACCTGAGATCACAAGTGCGGTTCTCGAAGGCCCAGGTTTGAGCGACGTAAGGATATCGTGGAATAGGTCATCGGACGATGGCATAGGTGATGATGATGTCGTCGCATATTCCGTGTACAGTTCAAGCCAGTATGAAGGACCCTATTCCATCGTGGATAGCATGGCTGCCCCGGACTTGGCCCAGTATAGCTGGCCCTGCGTTGGATGCGGTGATGGCGACTCAAACAACTACTTCTACTATGTGACGGCAAGCGATGGTCTTGTCGAGAGTGTTCCTTCAAACAAAGCAGCGAAGTTCGTAAACCACTTGCTCGCTGGCAGGAACATCGTATCGATTCCTCTTGTCCAGTATGACGAGGCTGTGGCGACCGTGTTGCAGACAATAGATTTCGACCTGGTCTGGCGTTATGAAGCATTTGATGATCTGGACCATTGGAAGACATTCTCACATTCCAAGGGATACAGCGACGTCGACCGTGTCGACCACAAGATGGCGTTGTGGGTGGACGTCACAATGGAAGGCGACCTTACAGCTGCAGGGCTGGTCCCCTCCGAAGTGGGAATCAGTTTGAGAGCTGGATGGAATTTCGTGGGTTTCCCGTCCTTCAACTCTTCCTTCAGGATCATGGATTTGAAAGCGGAAGTGGGAGCGGACAGGGTCGAAGGATTGGAGCCCCTGGTGAGCCCACACTTCCTGACCATTCTCAGTGATGGTGACACGTTGCAGCCAGGCTCTGGATACTGGGTAAGAGTAGGAAGTGATGCCACCTGGAGCATCCGCAATACATAGCCCATCCCGTGATTTCTGCGTCATGCAGGGAGCGGAAGGAACTAGGCGATTGCCCTGTTTTCCCTTCAAGACCTGTCTCAAAGGAGCCTCGAACCAAGCAAGGAGGTTGCTGGAAAATATGCATGCTGGAATCAGTGAGCACTAATCCGCCAAGAACTGTTAAATACCTCGTTTCACGTTGAATCGCCGCTAGCGGTCAGAAAGGTCAATCTGCGGGATGCAAACGGGCAAAGAATCGCATACGATTTGAAGGAATCCTGCCAGTCAAGCTTCGCATATTCCTGAGAATCAAGACCAACTCGGTCCCGCGAAGAGGACCGCTAGAAGCATGAGAGTGAAGATACAGACGTTTGAATTCTGAAGGAGAGATAGAATGGGCAGTTGTCCGCGCTTAATCGGTAATCAGGCTCGCTTGGAGAGATCGTTCGCACTTGCAGTCTTTGGCCTATTGCTGGGAACTGCACTGCTGACCATTCCCTCTACTCACTCAAGCGGCATGTCAGATGGAACGAGCACTCGTGCAACGGATGATGTCAGTGTCAACTGGAATCCCGTGACGAGCGGGCTTCCAACGGACAGGGAATACTACGGCGTCTACTTCGGGGACGTGAACAACGACGGCAGGCTTGATGTCGCCGCCCAGGGAGGCGGCACGCACGTCTACGTTGGAGACGGACAGGGGAACTTCATCGAGCAGTCCAGCGGTCTTCCGGGAGCTGGAGGGGATGTAGACCTCATCCTCGCGGACTTCAACAACGACGGGAATCTCGACGTCGTTGGCAACCAGGTCTTCATGGGTAACGGCGGCGAGGGCGGTTCGATGGTTTGGACGCCTGATCTCACCCCCGGCGGGTGGAACGCCCTGACAGCTGCGGACGTCAACCTCGACGGGAACATGGACCTAATCGCGGGGACGCCAGCAGGAGTCCGCGTGTGGGCCGGAGACGGCGGGGTCGGAGGTAGCATGGTCTGGACCGATTCCTCTGTTGGACTGCCGAACTCGGGCAACTTCTGGGGGGTTGCGATCGGGGACGTCAACGGTGACGGAAAGCCCGACATAGTCACAGCGGACAATCTCAACGGGATAAAAGCTTGGACGGGAAACGGCCTTCCCGGTGCCGCTCTGAACTGGACGGACGCGTACACGGGGACGGACCTTCCCACGACGGGGATGTACTCAAGCGTGGACCTTGGAGACGTGGACAATGACGGAGATCTCGACATTGCGGCGACAGCGTACTACACACCGCAGGGAGTCAGGGTCTGGCTCGGCAACGGAGGCACAGGAGGGAGCATGACCTGGACCGACAATTCCACGGGTCTTGACACGGTCACGGACAGATATCTCGCCGTGTCGCTGCAGGACCTGGACAATGATGGCGATCTTGACATATTCGCATCTCACTACCAGGGCGCAGGCCTGAGGATTTGGCTCGGCGACGGTGGCGCTGGGGGAAGCATGACCTGGACCGAGGAGTCGACCGGTCTCCCGTCTGGCAACTTCGTCGACATCGACGCTGGCGATTACAACAATGACGGCAAGATAGACTTCGTGACCAGCTACAACGGCGGCGTGGAGATATGGGAGAACGAACGTCCCGACCTCCTCATAACGGGATACACGGAGATCTCGACAGGACTGCCCGCGAGCTTGAGATGGGCGGACGTCGTTTTCGAGGATGTGAACCGCGACGGAAAGCTGGATGTGGGCTTCACGAGCTTCCAGAATGAGATGAGGGGACTGCGGGTCTTCCTCGGCGATGGAAGCGGGAGTTGGGTCAACAGCTCGAGCGGGCTGTCGATGACCGGCGGCTACGGCGGCCTGAGATTCGATGACCTGAACCATGACGGAGCTCAAGACATAGTTGCAGCCGGGCTGAACGGATTCGTTGGCTTGGATGTATGGAGCGGGAACGGGTCAGGCGCATGGACCCAAGAGGGGAGTGCGAGTTCGGACTTCGGAGGGGGTATCGAGAAGGGCGATCTGAACAACGATGGCAACACCGATATCGTGACTGGCTTCTATACAGGTAATTCGGGGCCGATGGTCTTCCTGGGCGATGGGAACTTCAGCTGGAGCCCGGACGAGGGACCTCCGGCGTCCACGATGAGCGTGGACGATGCCGCCATCGGCGATGTCAACCACGACGGGAAGATGGATTTCACGGCAAGCTCAATGGACAGCGTGGGCGTCCAGGTGTGGACAGGGAACGGTTCCGGATTGGCGGACTCCTGGATCAGGAACGATACCGGACTGCCAACGGTTGGAGTCTACCTGGGACTCGCATTCGGAGACGTGAACCATGACGGCAATCTGGACCTCGCAGCCGCGCGCTACGCAGCCCTCAAGGGCATGTTCGTATTCACTGGGAACGGAGGGTCTGGAGGCTCGATGCTCTGGGAAGGCAATTCGTCCGGTCTTCCGACCACGGGAGAATACGGAGGTGCAGAGCTGTGCGATCTGGATCTTGATGGCAACCTTGATCTCGTCTTCGCGGGAAGCGGGAGCGGCGCAGAGGGCGTCACAGTCCGCATGGGCAATGGCGGTGCAGGAGGAGTCTTGAGCTGGTCTGACCCTTCGCTCACGGGCCTGCCCACCACGGGCGAGTACTGGGGCATAGCGTGCGGCGATGTGAACAACGATGGCCTTCTCGAAATCGGTGCCGCTGGGGACGGAGGGGTTGAGGTCTGGACACCGATCCTCCAAGGACCCTCTTCCCCCATCGTCACGCTCTCCGTTCCCGACGGAGCGCAGGACTGGAGCGGGAACAGCGTGCACGACATCATCTGGAACATGAGCGACCTTCAGGACGCGAACACTCTTCTCACGGTTTACATCAACTACTCCTTCAACGCAGGAACCACGACAGGCACGATCGCAGGGCCAATAGCGGGCGGACCAAACCCCAACGTGTACTCATGGACGACTCCCTTCCTGAACGCCACTGACGTCGCGGTGAACGTGACGGCCATCGACACGGACGCCTACACAGCGTGGGCAGAGGCGTTTGTTCCCATTGTGGATTCGACCCCTCCTGCCGTCCTGTCGACAATTCCGGTCGACGGATCCACTGACGTGTCAAGGAGCGCCACCGTCCAGGCAAGCTGGAGTGAAGGGATGAATGCGTCATCGACCGAAACGGCATTCTCACTATTGGATAACTCAACCTGGACCGCTGTCCCTGGGCAGACATCCTGGATCGGGGACACTATCGTCTTCACTCCGGACAGTCTTCTCGATACGAATCGGTCTTACACCGCCAATTTCACCGCTGTGGCGAGTGATGATTCTGACCCAGGAAACAATCTCGTCTCCCCCTATTCCTGGAGCTTCCGCGCAACGGTCAACGCTGACACGTTCCCCCCAGAGATCGGCGAGGTGAGTGCGCAACCGTCCCCTCAGGAAGTCTACAACAATGTCAATGTGTCCGCTAACGTGACCGACGACTTCGGCCTCCAGTCCGTGGTAGTGAACATCACACAGCCCGACATGTCCTGGTCGAACACGAGCTTGAACCCTGCTGGCGGGGACTATTACTACCTGAACATGACGTACAACGAGCTCGGGGACTATTCCTTCATGATCTGGGCCAGCGATGTGTACGAGAATTGGAACTCATCGTCTGGAACGTTCCGAATCGTCGATACGACGCCTCCAGACTTCACTCACGCCCCGCCAGGAACTTGGCGGGTGGAGGAGACCTCCAGTCTATCTGTGACAGTGATCGACAATTTCCTCCTCCAATCTGTGAGAGTGAACTACACGGACACGGACGGGGTCGTGCACAACGAGAGCATGAGCCTGCTTGGTGGGGACGAGTTCAACTACGTCGTTGAGGCTCAATCCAACGCGGGGATGCTGACGTACTTCTTCTGGGCGAACGACAGTGATGGAAATGGAGCTCGAAGTCAAGCATATGACGCGGAGATTACCGAGACGAGGCCTCTCCCGCCGGAGAATCTCACCGTCACGCCGGAGGACAGGAGAGTCCTGTTTCTGCGGTGGGACCCGCCAACGGAGAACGAGGACGGTTCGCCTCTGACCGGCCGAAGGGAATTCAACATTTACAGGATGACTGAGTCTGGGGGGTTAAGGTTCCAACTGAACACAGAGCGCCTCTATTCCACGGCCTTCTACGATGAGGATCTCGGCGATGGCAGGACCTACTACTATGTGGTCACGGCGGTGAACAAGCGAGGCCTGGAATCCGATTACTCGGACGAGGCGTCCGGAACGACGACCAAAACCCAGACGGAGGACTACACGTGGCTGATCCTCCTAGTCATCCTAATCGTCATCATCGTCGTCACTCTGAGTATCCTTCTGATGCGAAGGAGGAAGGAGTCCTTCGAGGAAGCTGGCGAAGAGGCCCCGCCCAGCGAGGACGAGACTCAGTCAGAACAGATGTAGTCGATGAACTCGTTCAGCGGGAAGCCGTCCTCCCATTTCATGACGAAGTAGTCCTTGGGCGTGACCCTCGCCTTGGGGAGCCTTCTGTACAGCGTCCTCTGCTGGCCCTTGAACTGTTTCTTCACGGGCAACGTGAAGAGCCGCCACGCGTCCCCGCGCCGCCCCTTGAGCCTGTAGGCGTAGATCGGAACGAGGCCCGCCTTGCCGCATTTCTCTATCATATCCTCGGCCTGGTTCGTCACCCTCGTGGACTGGCTGAACCTGAGCGTGCTGAATTTGGATGACTTCACCTCGATCGGAAATCCTATGTCACCGCGCAGCGCCATCAGGTCGACTCCGAAGGAGCCCGCCGCGCGCATGACGATGAAGGGGCTGTCGTGTATCCTCTTGTAGTTGACCGTCTCCTCTTCGTCGCACGACCTCGTGACCTTGTCCAGCATCTCAAGGTCGCCCTGCAAGATGCCCTTGAGCTCCCGCTCGAAAATACCTCTTGCCACTGGAAGGATAATATACATTCACTCTTATAAATGTGACTGGGGATTTGTCAGTAAAGATACCATTATCCCCCAACGCAGGATGAGGCTCCGTGATGATCAGGGAAACTAATGTTTACGATAGGGAGGATCTCCTGCATCTTTTCGCGTGCCAGGGGCACGAAGATCAGAGGTACGCTGGCGTCAACGAGAGCTTTGAGAATCTTTACCGCGGATGGAGAAGGAGAGGTCTCACAACCAGATTCGAGGGCGAGATCTTTCACGTCGTGGATGAGAGGGACGGCGAGATCGTGGGCATCTGCGGCATGAGCATTTCCACGGACGGCCAGACATCGATGGGTGAGCTGACGGCGATGTACGTCAAACCGGAGTACAGGAGGAAGGGCATCGCCCTCGGGCTCATGAAGAAGGTCTTGGAGCTTGCGAGGAAGAAAGGCGTCGAGTTCATCTTCGCTTGGACGAGGCATGAGGCAATCGCCGCGAAGGCGCTCTACGAGAAGGCGGGGTACGAGGAGAATGTCCAGCCCGTCTACTACAAGATCGTGGATGAGACAAAGCCCGCTAAACCCGAACAGGCGGGCTGAAAGCCCCTTCCCTCAGTGAGACCCTCGCTTCCGCCATCCATGTCTCGACTGCCGCGAGGTTGTGTATCGAGAGCAGCCTCATGGCGAGCATTTCCTTTTCCTTGTACAGGTGGTGGATGTAGCCAGCAGTGAACTCCCCGCAGGCGTAGCACCCGCAGTCCGCGTCGAGCGGGTCCATCACGCCCTCGAAACGCCTCTTCCGTATGTCATGCGACCCGCCGCCCGCGAAGAAGGTCCCGTGCCTGGCATTTCTGGCAGGAAAAGCGCTGTCGAAGATATCCACTCCAGCGGACACGTAGTGCCTAAGGTCACCCAAGCTGCCTATCCCGAGCAGATGCTTCGGTGACGCCGGGGGCAGTCCCTTCAGCGAGGCCTCGACCATCGCCATGGTTGTCTCCTTCGGTTCGCCCAGACCCAGTCCGCCGATCCCGAAGCCGTCGAACTCCAATTCCGCCACGGTGCGAGCATGGTCCTTCCTGAGCTCTGCGTCCCCGCCGCCTTGGACTATCCCGAAGAGCAGAGTGTCCTCGGACTCTCGAGCCGCCAGACTCTCCTCCGCCCACTTCGCCGTCCTCTCCATGGACAGCAGGGTCCTCTTCTCGTTGCTGCCGAGCGGAGGGCAGTCGTCGAGAGAGAAGGCCACGTCGGAGCCCATCTCCTCCTGCAGGAGGAGCGAACCGCCCGGGTCGAGAAGATAGGGCGTGCCGTCGGGGAGCTTGAACGACATCCCTTCATCTGACAGACGGAATGAGAAGTCCTTTCTGATGAGCTGGAACCCGCCGCAGTCCGTGAAGATGACCCTGTCCCATTTCATGAACTCGTGGATCCCGCCCGCCTTCGCGACCGCATCCCTGCCTCGGAGCAGGAAATGGAACGAGTTCACGATGATCCCGTGTGCACCGATCGACCTGAGCTCATCGGGCGTGAGGGTCTTCACGACGCCTTTCGTAGCGACTGGCAGGAACGCCGGGGTCTCGAGGTCCCCGTGAGCGGTCCTCAGGACTCCCGCCCGGGCGCCTGATCTCTCATCTTCCGCTAGAATCCTGAACATGACATCACCTGAACACGAGCATCGCATCGCCGAAGCTGTAGAACCTGTATTCCTCTTCGACCGCTTGCGCGTACGCCTCTAGCAGCCTGTCCTGGCCCGCATAGGCCGAGACGAGCATGAGGACCGTCGAACGAGGAAGGTGAAAGTTCGTGATCAGGGCATCCATCCTCACGCTGAATTCGTACGGGGGATGTATGAAGAGGTCGGTCCAGCCCTTCGACGCCGCGATCCTTCCGTCCCTCTGACTGCTCTCCAGAGCCCTCACGGTTGTCGTCCCGACGGCGAAGAGCCTTCCGCCGGACTCGACGGTCTCGTTGATCAGCCGAGCCGCATCACCAGGGATCTCGAAGTGCTCCTCCTCCATCGAATGGCCCTCGACCTCTGCGGTCTTGACCGGAAGGAACGTCCCCGGACCCACGTGAAGCGTGATCCTTGCGGTCCTGACCCCCTTGGAGGACAGTTCGCGCATCAGTTCGGGCGTGAAGTGAAGCCCCGCTGTCGGGGCCGCGATCGAGCCGTCCGCGCTCGCGTACACGGTCTGGTACCTGTCGCCGTCGTCCAACTCCTCCTTGATGTACGGAGGGACTGGCATCTCTCCGAACTCCCGCAGAAAGGCATCGAAGTCCGGTGTGTCGAACCTGACGAGAAGGCGCCCGCCAGACTTCCTCACCACCTCCGCCGACGTGTCTCCAATGAGGATCGACTCGCCCTCTCTCATCCGACCCTTGCCCAGACACGACCAGTTGTCTCCCTCTCTCCTGAGCAGCAACAGCTCCACCGCGCCGCCGGTCCTGCGCCGACCCTTCAGGCGGGCGGGGATCACCTTCGTGTCGTTGAGAACGAGAACGTCCCCTTCGTTCATGTACTCGGGCAGGTCAGAGAACCTCCGGTGCCTGACTCCGTCCTCCTGCAGGACCATCAGTCTCGAATCCCCGCGGACCGCCGTCGGCCTTTGGGCAATGAGCCCCTTCGGCAAGGGGTAGTCGAAATCCTCGACCTTCATACGCACTCAGGGCTCGAAAGGGAGCACTCACTTAAAACTCTTGTACTTCTCCTTGATGACCTTCATCGCCTTCTTGAGATCGTCCACGGCCAGCGCGACCTTGGCCTTCTCCAGGAGATAGATGGACTCTATGTTCACTCCTGCCCGCGTCATTCTCTTCGCGAGCTTGGCGAGTTCGCCAGGACGGTCGATGAGGTCCAACACGATGATGTTCTTCTCATCGTACTTGTATCCTGCCCGCGACAGCGCCCTCTTCGTCGTGTTCACGTCGTTCGTCACTATCCTCAGGAAGGCGTCCGGATGCGAGTTCTCGCTCGCTATAGCCTCGATATTCACCGAGCTCTGCGCCAGCGCTTCCGCGATCCTGGCGAGTTCACCGCGCTTGTTGTCAGAATATACCTTGAATTCCTTCATTTCCCACCCTTCTCGCGGTTCTGAATTGTCCCATAACGTAGAAATAGCTTTCGCAACTACGCCCCGGCCTCGGTCCTCTTCGCGAGAGAGGCCTCCGCCCAATACGAGTAGCCTTTCAGCCCGAAGCCGAAGATCGGGATGCTCACCACCGAGAGGATTGTCTTGAGTATCGTCACGGAGGCGATGCTTCCGAGCAGGTCGTTGGTTCCGATGATCCCCGTGTACGCAATCGTGTGGAAGAGCACGGTATCGATTGCCATCACGATTATGAGTGTCACGACGTACTTCACGTAGATGTTCTTTTTCCACTTGTGATAGAGGAAGTTGTTGAGGTACATCGCCACCACGAACGCTATGAGGCTGCCGAAGACTATCCTCGCCTCAGTTCCCAGAAGCCAGTTGAATGTGGCGTGCCCGTGGTCGGGGAACACGCCGGTCTTCTCGGGCATGAGCGCCTCCATGTAGAGGTTCAGCAGGAACAGGAAGTTGGCGAAGATCCCCGCGATTATGATGTTGGTCTTCTCCTTCGGGCCCTCCTTCTCGTTTATTATATTGGCGATCAGGAATATAGAGAGATATGCGATGACCCCAGCAGGGACGAAGTTGTACTCCTCGGGCATGAAGGGGAGGTACTCGCCCCTTATCGCGGTCAGAACCTGGGCGGTCACAAAGAGTCCACCGATCGAGGCATACAGAAGTTCCTTTCTCATGTCTCTCTCACCGAGACGACAATGGGCGGGACAAATAAAGGTTACACGGGACTACGGGACGAGCCTGACCCTGTCCCTTGGGAAGAGCACGCACTCCCTGATGTTCTTGACGTCCAGCACTGTCTGCAGCAACCGCTCGGCTCCCAGACCGAAACCGCCGTGTGGCGGCATGCCGTACCTGAAGGCCTTGAGATAGAACTCGAACTCCTCGAAATCGAGGTTGTTCTCCTCCATCTGCTTTGTGAGGACGTCGTATCTGTGCTCCCTCTGCCCGCCGGAAACGATCTCCAGTCCCCTGCAGCCCAAATCGAAGTAGCCAGTCAGCTCGGGGTCTTGAGCCTTCCGCATCGCGTAGAACGTCTTCCCGACCACCGACGTGGGGAACTCCGTGATGAAGTAGAAATCCTCGCCGTGCTTCTCCTTGACCCACTTGCCGACGAGCTTCTCGCCCTCCGTGTCCATGCCGCCCTCGGGGTCTGTCCCCTTTCCCAGGCCGCCGAGGTATCCGACGCACTCCTCGTGGGTGACCCGCCTGAGCGGGAGCTTCGGAAGGACCATGTCGACAGGCCACAGCTCGAGACTGTGGCTGCCCTCCTCCTTCATCGCCTTCAGGACATGATACACGAGCCTCTCGCAGAGGTCCATCACGTCCTCGGACGACTTGATGAAGGACATCTCGGCGTCCACGGAGATGAACTCGGCAATGTGTCTGACAGTGTCAGACGCCTCGGCCCTGTAGGCGGGCGCGATCTCGTAGATACGCTCGAACCCGGCACCCATGAGGATCTGCTTGTACAGTTGCGGGCTCTGGGCCAGGTACGCCTCGCTGTCGAAGTACTTGAGCGGGAAAAGCGTCGCCCCGCCCTCGGCGCCGGCAGCCACAATCTTGGGAGTATGCACCTCGAGGAAGCCGTTGTCCGTGAAGAAGCCCCGCATCGCGCGCTCCATTATGTCCCTGAGCTTGAACAGCGCGAGCACCTTCTCCTTCCTCAGGTCGAGGAACCTGTTGTTCAGGCGCGTGTCGAGGTCGGCCCCGACCGGATCTATCACGCCGAGCGGCAGGGGTGTCCCCGCCTCGGAGATGAGCTCGAACGATTCCACCATCAGCTCGAACCCGTTGATGACCTCCTTGTTCTCCTGGACAATGCCGTCGACGGTCACCACGGACTCGCGCGGCACATTCGCGATCTTCTCGAAGAGCTCCGGGTCGTTCTTCTTGATCGCGGTGACCTGGAAGACGCCCTCGCGCTCGCGCATTATGATGAACGCTATCCCTCCAAGGTTGCGGACGTCCTGTATCCAGCCCGCCATCCTGACCTTCTGGCCCGATGAACCCTCGTCCACGGAGGAGATGTGAGTGATCTCTGTCATGACAGTGTTGGTGATGGGCGTTCACGTAATAAAATAATCGTTGACTAGATCAGGTCCATGAACTCCTCGACCAGCTCGGGGAGTTCCCTCTGTATGACCTTCAGTATGTTGAGCACCGACAGGTGGTCGAGGTTCTCCCTCGACAATACCTCGATGATCTTGTCGAACGTCTCATCGGACAGCGTGACCAGCTTCTCCTTCGCCATCCAGTTGCGGAATAGCGCCTCCTCGAGCCGCTTTCTCCAGCCCTTCTCGTACTTGTCGAGCATCTCCGCGGAGAAGTCCTTCGCCTGCGCGGCCTCCGCCAAGACCTCTCCGGCGACGCGGCCGGCCTTGCACGCGTTCGCGATCCCCCCGCCAGTTATCGGGTCGACCAGCCTCGCGGCGTCCCCCACGAGCAGGAGCCCGTCAGAGACGGTCTTGTCGATCGGAGCGCACGTTGACACCGCACCGGAGACTATCTCGATGACCTTGCCTCCTTTCAGTCGCTCGTCCTTCTCGATGTACTTGTCGAGCCAGTATCTCAGCTCGCCCTTCTTCTTGAGCTTCCGGAGCTGCATTCCCAGGCCCACGTTGGCGGATTCCTCGCTCTTCGGGAACACCCACACGTATCCGCCAGGTGCGCCGCTCCCGAGAATGAACTCGCAGTAGTCCGGGTCCGGTCGGATGTTCGTCATCCTGTACTGCAGGCAGGTCGTGACATCGCGAGGCTTGAGCCTCGTGTCGATTCCGCCCCAGCACCCGACCTGGGACTCGAAGCCGTCCGCTCCTACGACGGCGCCCGCTGAGATCTCCAGCCGTCCGCGAGGCGAGTCCGCGACGACGCCCTTGACGCCACCGTCCTTGATCAGGCCCGTGACTGCTGTCTTCACCATCACGTCTGCGCCCGCTCGGACAGCGTCCTCCACCAGTGCGCGGTCGAAGAGGTCCCTCTCGATGACCGTTCCGACCTCATCGCCAGCTATGCGCTCGTTTATGCAAAAGGAGTTGCCGTTCGGAGAGACGACCTTGGCCCCTTCCACCTCGTAGGCGATCCACTTCTGGTCGAGCTTGATTCCTACCTCGTCTATCCACTCGCGTGCGATGCCTTCCCCGCACCTCACGGGGGAGCCTATCTCCTGCCGCTTCTCCAGCATTAGGACGGATGCACCGCCCTGCGCTGCGTACTTCGCCGTGATGGAGCCCGCAGGACCCGCGCCAACTATGACGACGTCGTAGTGCAAGTCCTCACCCCAGCTGCGAGAGCTTGTGCCCGGTCGGGTAGTCCATGGCGCCCACGGGGCACACCCGCATGCAGAGGCCGCACTGGTTGCAGTCCTCGTTGATCGTAATGAAGACCTCGTTGAGGAATATCGCGTTCTCCGGGCAGGTGCCCACGCACGCACCGCAGTGCATGCACATCATATCGTCAACGGTCATCTTGCCGACATCACGTAGAGTCTGAACCATGCTTCTTCCTCCACTCGTCCAATGGAACGGAGAACTTCTTCTCTACCTCTTCCCTGTAAGTCGGACCCGTGTTGTACGCGCAGAACGGGATCAGCCTGCCATCCGGGACGGCATAGTGTATCGCGCAGCGCTTCACCCGCTCGATGTCGTAGTTGTACAGGTCCTGGAAGTGCATCCCGCCGACGTAGAACCACTTCCACGAGAACTCGGACACGCCGTCCTTCGTCCCCGTGTCGAACATCGTTGACATCGCCTTCAGGAACGTCAGGGTCTTCATGCCGTCCGGCGCTTTCTTGGCGTCGAACCTCCTCTTGAGCGCGCTTAACGCCTTCATCTGTGGGACGAGCTTCGTCCTCGCTGTCTCGGCCTTCTTTGCCAGCTCCCACATGTCGTCCATCAGCCCCTCCACGTCAACGAACCTCGTTATCGGGACCGGGTCGCCCTTGTCGGGCACGTATAGGTAGCTTGCCATTCCGCACGCGGGGTGCGTCGTGAACGCTATCTTGGGCTCGTTGTGAATCGTCGAGATGAACTGCGAGACCGGGACAACGAAGGGGACCGGGTACCAGTCGTCCCTCACGAGGAACGATGTCTGCTCCTCTAGCCTGAGCACCATGTCCGAGATCGTGAACCGCATGCTGCTACGCTCTTCCTCGGGGATTCGGCCCGACAAGGAGACAGGCTGGAAGTTCACGCCCCTAATCACATCGCGGTTCTCGAGCCCGTACCGAAGGATCTCTCCCAGCTGGTCGTCGTTTATCCCTTTCACGATCGTCGGGACGAGCACGACGGACGGACGCTTCTCCAAGGGAAGCTTCCTGATGTTCTCGATGACCTTCCTCTTCGTCTCCAGGAGGGGTTTCCCTCTGGCGGCGATGTAGTTCTCCTCCTTCAGGCCGTCGAATTGCAGGTAGATCGTGTGCAATCCCGCATCCGCCGCCTTCTCGCAGAACTTCAGGCTGTTGGCGAGCTTGATGCCGTTCGTGGCTACCTGGACCTGCGCGAACCCCAGGTCATTGGCGGCCCTCAGAACGTCGAAGAACCTCGGGTATATCGTCGGCTCCCCGCCCGAGAACTGGACCGCAACGCAGGGCACGGGCTTCTCGCTCCTGAGCACCTTGAGCATGTCGACGACCTGCTCGTAGGTCGGCTCGTAGACGTAGCCCGCGGCGTTCGCGTTGGCGAAGCATATCGGGCACGTGAGGTTGCACCTGTTGGTCAGGTCGAGGTTCGCCAGGCTCGTGTGGCTCGTGTGCAGGTTGCAGAGACCGCAGTACTCGGGACAGGACGGCGCGTTCTTGATCTTGGGGTTCTCCACCCCGATCCCGTCGACCGCCCACTTCTCCGCCTTCAAGTACATGTCGGCGTCCGACCACATGACGTCCTTGAACTCGCCGTGCTCGTCGCATGTCTTGCGAATCTTGACGGCTCCGTCCTCAATGTAGAGCTCCGCCTCTATCTTCTTCTTGCACTCGGGGCACAGGGACGTAGTCGTCCTGGGAAGCCCTCGCGTGAGTTTGGACTCTACCGCAACCATCGTGGTAATGCATTTCACGTATCGATTTAAAGGTTTTGTAGTCGCGGTAGCTACAACAAAGCTGGACGCTGCTGAACCATCACAGATCGCTCCTCGCTTCGGACCATACAATAGGCTAAATACGTGAGTACACTCTCTCCTCTCAATAACAGATTGGGATTGCCAATGTATAGAATTGTCGCTCCGCTTCTTCCAAGACGCGTAACGTCAAGCTCATGATTGGCTTTTGCTGGTCGTTATGGAGAGTGAGAAAATGGGATACGGCAATAGAGATAGACGTAGAAGTTTTGACAGAGGACCAAGAGAAATGCACAAAGCAACGTGCTCGGACTGCAAGCAGGAATGCGAAGTACCGTTCAAGCCTACGGAAGGCAAGCCTGTCTACTGCAAGGAATGCTTTCAGAAGCACAGACCAGCAAGGAGATTCTAAGTACCGCACCTGATTCGTAGAACGATATAGAATCTGTTTTGGGAAGTTGTTAGTTCTCATGCAACATGTGCTTGCGTTACCAAAGCCTTAAACGCCATGACTGTACTGGGAGCCCCAAGACGTTTTCTGGACTAATAGTGAAAGGGAGACGCAAGAGGAATAGAATGAACATATACGTAGGTAATCTACCACATGAGGTCACCGAGACCGAGCTCCTGGAGGCTTTCCAAGCCTTCGGAGAGGTCGCATCGGCCAAGATCATCACTGACCAGCTCAGCGGCGAATCGAGAGGATTCGCATTCGTTGAGATGCCGACCGATGATGAGGCCGAGAAAGCGATCACGGGCCTAAACGGAAAGGACATGAAGGGTCGAACCCTCAATGTCAACAAGGCTCGTCCCCGTTCCGATAGGAATCGAGGTCGATCAGGACGCTCTTGGTGAGTTCTGGGTTTGGAAAACACTTCACAGATGGCTTCACACACGGGTTGTGAACAGGGGAGTCTCCCAGAGCGGTTCTGGTGAGCTTGTCTCGCCGTCCCAGTTCTTTGTCAGATTCCGGCTACACCAGTGGTAACTTTCCTCATGTCATGCCGGGTTTTCGGGAACTGTCTTACTCACGTGAAACAAGTATGTCGTTCTTCATTATCAAGAGCGACTAATCCTCGGCGCATCAGGTCATGTTGCGTTTCTTCGTTGAATTCGAGTCTGAAGCCTGGCGTCAGCAAGCTCGATCTCGGAAGGGACTTAGGCCAATCTCACTGGAAACATATGGTTTTGGAAACAGAGTAATGAGTGAGCTCGTCGAAAACAAAGTTCATATGCCACATCTCATTATGGGCTGCTACGATGGACCCTTCTCCGAAAAGAAAAGCCCTTCACGGACTTGAACGCCTCGATGTCAGCTATCAAAAGGCAAGGTGTCCTACAGGCCGACTCTCTTCATTCCCTCAACCAACGTTGCGATCAGCTATTTCCCAGCGACATTATTCATTCTCGGGCTTGTCCCTTTTGTGCATGAATTGATAACGAGTACATAATTGAGCATAGTAGATAATCATGAGATTTGGTGGTGAAGGTGTCATTCAAAAGAATTCTACTGGTCAAACCATCTGGGAGACATGGACTAAGTTTTGCATTTGATATAATTCCCACCGGACTTGAGTACATTGCTCCATATCTTGAGGATGTTGTGGATGAGGTCAATATAATAGATTTGGAGATGGAGCCCAAGCCAATTCAACGAACCATCATAAGGTATTTGGATATGCTTGAACCAGACCTAGTTGGGATTTCAATGTCTGCAACAGAGCATAGTGAAGGGCTAGAGATTGCAGAGATGTCACACAAACGAGGCATCGCTACCGTTCTTGGCGGATATCATCCTACGGCGATTCCGGATGAATTACTTTCGCACCCTCAAGTAGACTTTGTTGTTCGGGGTGAGGGTGAGCTCACAATGCATGATTTGGTCGCGAGGGGAGATGCGAGGGGTGTCAAGGGTGTTTCCTATAAAGATGGCGATGGAATAACTCATAATCTGGATCGAGAGCTAATCGAGGAGTTAGATACCATACCATTCCCAGCTCGGCATCTCAGACGATATAAGTATTATGTGACCCTAAAGCGAGATAGAGAATATGATGTGCTTACTACCTCTAGGGGTTGTTGGGGCAGGTGTAGTTTTTGTTGTGAGCCCAGTATGAGCAAGAGCCATCAACGCTACCGTTCCCCAGAGAACGTGATGGCCGAGATACTGGAAACAGTCGAATTTCATGAGGGAAAACCACTTAGCATGGAGATTACAGATCCACATTTTATGGGTAAGCCTGAACTCGTTGAACAACTTTGTGACCTGCTGGCTCAGCATGAGTTGGACATTAAGTTCATAGCAAAAGTACGACCCGATTCGATGGCAAGATATCCTGAGGCTGTTCGAAAAATGATTGCGGTCGGGATTGATAGTTTTGAAATGGGTATTGAGAGCCCAAATGTGAGAGATCTTAAGTCCACGTCTAAAGGTTTGAAACCTGGCATTCATGCTAAGGCCGTTGACAATATCAAAAGATGGGGCGGAAACCCTGGCGGAACATTTGTTATTGGTCTACCAGACCAGACTGAAGAAGAGATACTGCACTTCCCACATTACGCCAGGAAACTCGGGCTCACGAGTGCTGCTTTTGGCATTGCAACACCATATCCGAGCACGAGATTCTATGAGGAACTAGATGCACAGGGCTTGATCTTTGAGACGGACTGGAATAGATTCGATGAGATGCACTCCGTATTCAGAACCCAACATCTCTCGAGCAGGCGAATTGAAGATTTGGCAACGATTTGCATGGCAAGATTCTGGACATGGAACACTTTCATCGAGCGGGCGCGCCTGCACTTGACAAGAAGCGGGACTAAGCTGCCTTTGATGACATTTGTTGGCGATAGAATAGCTGACCTTAGATTCGTGGCAGGCGCTGGTGTACAGACTCAAGAGGGGAATTTTCAAACTCATATCCTGAGGTTTCTAGAGTCTTCACCGGACCCAGGGATCAAGAGATACACAGAAGAAGTGGGCATGCATAGTGTCATAGAGATGTCAAGATTTCTCAGTTTGCTTGGTGCTCAGACCATCCAATTAACAGCGAGGAATAATGGGGCACCTCTCACAAGCTGGATTTTTGAGACCACAAGAAATGGAGTGGAATATGTTCAAGTCATCAACGGGAAGATAGACGAGTCCACAATCAGTTTTGAGCTAGACCTAGCTGATTTGCAGGTAGATGAAGGGGACTCGTCAAAGATGAATCGATTCGGAATCCTCGTGAGATTGCTAGCCTCAAACAAAGGCATCAAAAAGCGGCTTAATCTGAGCCGGTTAATCATCGCGGCAGGTATTGAGTTTATCGCGTACTTAGGAACAAGAAACAATGGAAAAAGGGATTGATTGCCGTGCGTGGTAGTCTGTATATGTATTAGGATTGTTCTGCACACGAATGTATATGAAGAGGATCACAGCGATTCCCAACAACATCGGGATGGCCGTTTCAATCGCGATGAACACGTCAAACCCTCAATCACCTCAGCGTTCGATTTAAGATATCACGACCCCCAACCATAAGCCCGGAAACTTATCGGGACTGTGCTCTCTTGTTTAACAAAGTCATGACAATTCGCACCTCCCTCTGATATCGGTACTTGTATCGCGCCCCGCAATCAGATATATATCCGACATTCCACTACCTACACCCGATTCCCATGAAGGATGCTGTCATATTCGGCTCAGGTCCTGGCGGGTACTACTGCGCGCTGAAGCTGGCAAAGCTCGGGAAGGACGTGGCGATCGTGGAGGAGGGCGATGTTGGCGGGACGTGCACGAACGTTGGCTGCATCCCGACGAAGGCTCTTCTGGAATCCGCGAGAATCCTTCACGAGGCCGGAGCCAGCGGGCGGATGGGAATCGAATGCGAACCCGCGCTGAACTTCCAGAAAGCGAAGAAGAACGCCGACGTCGCCACCAAGCGGTCGTGCAAGGGGATCGAGCACCTGCTCGACCAGGCGGGCGTGAGCCTCCTTCACGGGCACGGGAAGGTCACAGAGGCGAACGTCATCGAGGTCTCGGGATCGGACGAGGGCACCGTCAAGGCGAAGAACATCGTCATCGCGACAGGCTCGTCCACGAGGGACCTGCCGAACGTCGCGTGCGATGGAGAGATGATACTCAGCTCAAGGGGCCTGCTCAACCTGGATCACGTTCTAGAGTCCCTTATCATCATCGGCGGCGGCTCAATCGGCGTGGAGTTCGCGAGCATCTTCGGCACGTTCGGCTCGAAGGTAACGATGGTCGAGCTCCTGCCCAACCTGTTGCCCATGGAGAGCGCGGTCGTCGGTCAGACGATGGAGAAGATACTCAGGCGGCGGGGAGTCGACATCCACACGAACGTGGCTGTCAGCGACATCGACATCTCCGGCAAGGAGTGCACCGCGAGCCTGGGCGGGGGGATAGAGATCAAGGCGGACAAGGTCCTCCTCTCCGTCGGGCGGGCTCCGAATGTGCCTGAAGAGCTGATCAGGCTGGGCGTCAAGCTCGGCAAGATGGGCGTCGTCGTCAACAAGCACATGCAGACCGCTCTCCCGCACATCTACGCCGTCGGCGATGTCACCGGCGAGCCCATGCTGGCGCATTCCGCCTGGGCGGAGGGCGAGGTGGCGGCGCTCAACATCGCCGGGACGCCCGCCAAGATGGAGTACGACCACATCCCGAGATGCATCTACACGTTCCCCGAGGTCGCCTCGTTCGGCCTGACCGAGGAGCGGGCCAAGGAGAAGGGCTTCGATCTGCGGATAGGCGAGTTTCCGCTCGTTGCCAACGCCCGCGCAAGAATCTCGGGCGAAAGGGATGGCTTCGCGAGGATCATCACGGACGCCAAGACCAAGAGGATCCTTGGCGCGTGCGCGATCGCCCCGCATGCGACGGAGATGATGCAGGAGCTTGTTCTCGCCGCGAGGCTGGGTCTGTCCTACGAGGAGATCGGAAAGACTATCCACCCGCATCCAACGGTTTCCGAGATACTCCTCGAGGCCGCGCGCGACGTGGATGGCGAATCGCTCCACAAGTGATCATTTCCACCTGACCAGTATCTCCTCTCTTTTGAACGTCTTGATGCTGAGGTACACGATGCCGACATCGATCAGGGCCACGAAGAGCGTGAAGATGAGCAGGTACCCGATGCTCAACGATATGATGCCCATTATGGCCAGGACCATAAGCAGGACCAGGGGCATGATGACCAGGCTTCCGAACTGCTGTGAGGCGCGGACATCCGTCACCTTCGCCGAGACGTAGACGTTCAGCGCGATGCTCATTATCGCGAACAGCGGTCCGAGAACGAAGACCGAATAGACCCACACGGGCGTCGGAACGGGATAGAAACCGAGCACTGGGTACGTTCCGACATCGATGATTATCGTGAAGACAACGAACGAGATGAAGGTAGCTATCATCGTGGGGATGAATATCGACAGCGACTTCCCGACCAGGAGCTCCCCGTCCGTCGTCGGCGTCGCCAGGAGCGGCTCGAGGCTCTTGTTGGTCTTCTCACCGACGAAGCTGTAGGAAGCGATGACGGTCGGGATGACGGCGGGGATCATCATGAAGAACAGTATCATGCTGTTCAGCACGATGTCCACGAAGATCCTGACATCGGATGGGTCCTGGTCGACGTAGGCGCAGTTCACCGTCGTCGATGATGGGGACACGTCCACGTTCCAGAGATTCGAGTTCCGTATGACGCTGACGTCCACAACGGACACGTTGACCAGCTCGGACCCGTTCACCCTCGTGTCGAGCAGCGTGGAGTTGAATATGCGCGAGGCGTAGATGTACGAGCTCCTGATCGTGCAGTTCTCTATGATAGCGTTCACGATCATCGTCCGGTTTATCTTCTGGTCCGTGAACGTGACGCTCGGAGTGAGGTCCAGCTCGACCTGCTCGCTGGAGGTCTCGAAGGCCCCCGTGTATATGACGGGCAGGAAGCTGAACGGGATGACGACGGCCATGATGACCGGCATGAAGACGAGCGTGTAGAGCACGTACTTGTTCGTCCTGAGCTCGGCCATGTCCTTCCGTGCGACGATCCAGACCTTGTCTAGCCTCACGTGGACCCACCTATCAGCTTCAAGTACACCTCTTCCAGGCCGCGCTTGAACTCGGAGATGCTCTGGATCTCACCGCCGTTCTCCATCACCGCCTTCGCGATCACCGGGTTCCTCTCGTCCGGGTCGTCGAGCGAGATGAGGAGCTGCCCGTCCTGCTCCTGCACGTTCACGACGAAGTCCAGGCCCTTCACGGCCTCCGCGATCCGGGGGGTGAGCGTCTTCACGCGCAAGGCGGTCGTCCTGCCCCAGTACCTGCGTGCGAGCTCCTCGGGGGAGCCGACGGCTATCAGGCGTGTGTTCAGCACGCCGATGCGGTCGCACAGACGCTCGGCCTCGTACAGGTTGTGCGTGTTGAGGAATATCGTCCCGCCCTCCTTCTTCAGGTTGAGTATGAACCGGCGCACCGTCCTCGCGGCCTCCGGGTCCAGCCCCGCAGTGGGCTCGTCCAGGAACAATAGCCTGGGCTTGTGCACGAGCGCGCGGGCAATCGCGATTTTCTGCCTCATTCCCTTCGAGAACGTGGAGATGGCCTCGTCCTTCCTCTTCCAGATCTTGAGCATCGTGAGGAGCTCCTTTATCCGCTCGGCCCGCTCGCCGTCCTTGACGCCGTACAGCTGGCCGTAGAAGTCCAGGTTGCGGTACGCGCTCAGGCGCTCGTACAGCCCCGGCGATTCGGGAAGCAGGCCGACCATCTGCCTGATGTTCATGGAGTCCGGCTCCCGCCCGCACTCGTTCTCCCCGATGAAGGCCCGCCCGCTCGTGGGACCTATGAGGCAGCAGAGGACGCGCACGGTCGTGGTCTTCCCTGCGCCGTTCGGGCCGATGAAACCGAAGACCTCTCCCTCGGAGACCTCGAGGCTCAGGCTGTCGACGGCGACGGTGCCGTTGAACGTCCTCGTCAGCTCCTCAGTTCGAATCATGACTGACATAACTAAAGCGGCAACGTGGATAAAATGGTGTCGAACCGCTAAGGTTGAAATAACGCATCCGCATTCGAGTCTCGGGACTTGCATGAGCCTTGAGCTGATCATCATTGGAGGAGGGCCCGCCGGTCTGGCGGCCGGGATATACGCCATACGGGCAGGGATAGAGGCGATCGTAATCGAGAAGGCGATGGCGGGGGGTCAGATACTCATCTCCCCGATCATCGAGAACTACCCGGGGGAGAAATCCATCGCCGGGATGGACCTCGCTCAGAGGATGAGGGAGCACGCCGCCCAGTACGTTCCCATACACGAGCTGGAGGAGGTCCTCGAGGCCAAGAAGGAGGGCGACACCTTCCACGTGAAGACGAGCAAGGACAGCTACGAGGTCCCGGCCCTGATCCTGGCGACTGGGGCGACGCACAAGAAGCTGGGCGCCCCGGGCGAGGCAGAGTTCACGGGAAAGGGCGTCTCCTACTGCGCGACGTGCGACGGCTTCTTCTTCAAGGAGAAAGACGCGGCCGTCGTCGGCGGGGGGAACACCGCGGCGATCGAGGCCATCTACCTCCAGAACCTGGGCGTGCGGACGAAGCTCATCCATAGGCGCCCCCTGCTGCGGGCGGAGAAGGCCTACCAGGACGACCTCGAGCGGCTCGACGTGGAGAAGATTCTCGAGTCCAAGATCGTAGAGATCAAAGGCACGGACAAGGTGGAGTCCGTTCTCATCGAGAACGTGAACACGGGCGAGAGAGAGGACGTGCCTGTCGAAGCCGTCTTCGTCTCGATCGGCCTGATCCCGCAGAACGAGATCGCGAAGGCGCTCGGAGCCGAGCTGAGGGACGACGGCTACGTGAAGGTCGACAATTTCCAGCGCACGAGCGTCAAGGGCATGTACGCGGCCGGCGACATCGCGGGAGGGGCCCGCCAGATAGTGACCTCATGCGCTCAGGGCGCCCAGGCGGCTCTCGCGTCCACGGAAGTGCTGGGAAAACAGTATCCGTTCTGATCACCGAGGGTCCAGCTGCTCCTGCAGGATTTCTGACGTTCTTTGCGGCAAGAACCCAGAACTTACGATTTCCGCCACGATCTCTTCGGTCGGAACCCCGCTTCGCGACCCTTTCGCGACGAGCGACGTCAGGCGGACGAGCAGCTCTCTGTCCGCAAGGACGTTCCGCAACTCCCGCTCGAGTGCGACGGCCCTCTCCTTCGCTTCGGGGAGATACATCTTCTCCAACCGCGTCGGCAGATGCTTCTCGACCTCGTCGGCCAGTCTGATGGGGTCGTGGTCGGTGATGTTCGCGATCTTCCAAGCATGCCTGACGAACCCGAGCGGCCCCATCTTGTCCAGCGTGTCGGCGTCGTGCACCACCTTCGCCTCGAGCGTCCTGGCGGGGACCTCGCCGTCGTGGGCCTCGATGCAGTGCGTCACCCGCTCGATATCGTCCTGACCCAGGCCCAGCTCATCCAGGAACGGTTGGATGAATCGCGCCCCGCTAAAGCAGTGCCCCTCGTTCCCCAGATGAAGACCGACGTCGTGCAGCCAGGCTCCCGCCGCAACGATGTCCTCCCTGACGTCCTTCCGCTCCGAGAGGGAGAGGGCGATCTTCACCGTCCTCTCCAGGTGCCTGTTGCCCTTCGACCTCCCGCCAAAGGCGACGTTCCAGTCCAGGTGCAGCGCGTACTCGCGTATCCTCTCCAGCTTCTCGGCGGGGATCATCGCGACTCCATGCGCCTCGTCCGATTTATCCTCTGCGGTCACGAGTAGCCTGGGATATCCTTGGCGGGCGCGCACTCTCCCATGTTTGAGGTCTTGCGGAACTCGACGTGGGCGGTCCGCTCGACGTCCGGCATCCTTATCGTGGCGTCCATGTTCAGGCCCTCCCGCAGAGCGGCCTTCCTCAGCAGGCGCTTCACGACGTTGACTATGTTCCCGCCGCAGAGCGGGTACTTGGCGGCTATCCTCGCGTAGTCTATGCTCTCCGCCGGCGCACCGCTGGGCATCAGCCTTCCGAATATCTCCGCCTGCTCCTGCGGGGACGGTTGCGGGAAGAATATCACCGTGTCGATCCTCCTCTCCAGCGCGTGGTCCATGTTCATCGGCAGGTTGCTCGTCAGCACAGTGACCCCCTTCTGGTTCTCGATCATGGACAGCAGGAAGGACGTGTCCCTGTTGATGAGCGCGTCCGTGGAATCGAACACGGGGATGCGGCTCGAGAAGAGGGCGTCCGCCTCGTCGAAGAGGAGTATGTCCCCGTTCTCCGCGGCCTCCTCGAAGACGCGCTGGACGTTCCTCATCGTCTCTCCGATGTAGCAGCTGGTCATGCTTGCCAGGTTGACCGCCAGGAGCTTCTTGCCCAGGAGGTGGGCGATGGCCTCTGCGGTCATCGTCTTCCCCGTGCCTGGTGGCCCCGTCAGCAGTATCGACGTCCCGGAGTGCCTCTCCAGCGTCTCGCCAGCGCCCCATGTCTCGTATATCGTGTCCCTGCTTCTCACCTCAGCAACGGCCGTCAGGATGTCGCTCTTCACTTCCTCGGGAAGGACCACGTCCCCGAGCCTGTACCTGGGCTCGATCCTGCGGGACGGCGCTTCGTTCCTGCCCTCTCCCAGCCTGAGCTTGCCGCGGAACTCGAACTTCGAGGGAGCGTCCATCTCTGACAGCCAGCCCTCGACCAGCGGGATCGCCTTCTCGACGTCGCTGTCGCTGACCTCGGCGGAATGCCTCATCCGGGCGCTCGCCTCCGCGAACCTCACCATGGAACCGAAGAGGCCGAGGTGGCAGAACTCGCCGTGCTGGCCCGACTCGGGGTTGGCCATGTGGATCAGGGCCCTCCTCACCTTCCGGAGGAGCCGCTCGGGAATGCGCGGTTCCAGCGAGTCCTGCGAGTAGTGGATGTACTCCTCGAGACGGTAGATGTAATCCGAGTTATGAGGGGCCTCTTCCAGACCCCGCTCGGAGTACATCCTGAACAGACCGTCCGCCAGCCTGGGCATGCTCTCCGCCTCGCCGACGTGGATGTAGTCGAAGCACTCGAGCAACGCGGCGGGAACTCCCCTGAAGGCCATTCCATCACCGTACTCGTAGCTCTCGAGCTCCGTCGTGTCGATGATCATGAGCAGCGACGTCTCCACTCCTTCCAGCTTCGACGGACTGAACTCGCGCATCGTCTTGTTCGCGAAATCGACGGACCGCTCGTCAGAGACCCCATCGACTATCGTGATGCCGCCGTTGCACACGGTCAGGTCGGGGAACTCGAACTCGTCGGACTCCCATATCCCCCGCCTGAAATCGTTGAGCGTACACATCTCGAGCCTGTCGGCTAGGGAGCGCAGGAAGCACCTCAGCGGAACGCTCGGGTTGACGACCGCGATGTTGATGGACCCGCGAAGGAGGATGTCCCCGACCTCCCGGCTCACCCCTCCGAACATCTGGAGCATGAGCGCTTCGCCCAGCTTGCTGTCCAGAACATCGCCCGCAGAGAGCGATCTCAGCATCAGGTCCTTGAACTCCCCGCTCGGAAGCTCAGCGACCTTGCCCTTTCTCTTCATTCTTGACCTTCTCGTTGTATCACCTCAATAGATAGTCTATCCTTCCCGTCGTTCAGAGCTTGTCGAAAATAGAAGAGTTCATCTGCAGACCGTCTCAGCGGGAGGCTGACCTTCTTGCGCGTCCTCGGACAATCGGACGACATCCTGCAGGTCCCCTATCCTGTTGGACGCCGTGGACGTTCCCTCGCGATCGAGGAGGTACGCCCTTATTCCCCGCCGCTGAACGGGCGAGACGTCGAGGTTCCAGGTGTCCCCGACCATGACGATGTGTTCCTTTTCCAGGCCCCTTCCGCACTTGAACTCGTATAGATACTTCGCCTTGTCGTCCCTGATCACGACGTCCTCGAAGTACTTTCCTATGTTGAAATGTGCAATGAGCGGATGAAGGACGTCCTCGTGGTTCCTCGACAGGATGTACAGCCTGTGCCCGCGGGTCTTGAGCGCCTGCAACAGGGCCGGGACTCCTGGATCCAGTTCGAAGTATTCCTTGGCCCTCTTCACATTCCTTTCCCCGTGGTTCCAGAAGTCCTCGCTCGTCTTCCCTCCGCGCAGGCGGTACAGGGTCCCTTCGGCATCGAAGAAGATGTGAAGAGGCTTCTCACTGCTCATTGCGATACGTATCACGCGTCGTGCGGATATTAGGCTTGCCCCATACCGTTTGAATGGAACTCATACTGTTTGACGGAGAATATAAACATTCTTATACACAGCAAATGTTAGGTGAAACAGATGGCAACGCTCTTCGGTACCCTTGGATGGCGCCCCGCCTCTCTCATTCCATCGATCAAGTCGACCGAGGGGCTCGAGAAGGTCATCTTCTACCACAGCGACCACGAGAGGAGCAGGAAGGCCCGCGACCAGGTCGTGGAGTACTGCGAGCAGAGGAACATACCCGTGCGGTCCATTGAGCTGAGGGACGCTTTCGACCTCATCCAGATCGCGAAGAGGATAAGGGACGACGTCAGGAGGGAGAGGAGCGGGGGGAACTCGGTCGCGAAGTTCAACATCGGCGGGGGCACCAGGCTGATGAGCAGCGGTGCCCTGCTCGCCTGCGTTCTCGAGGGGATCCCGACGACGTACGTCCACGACGACACGCTCGTGGAGTTCCCGCTCCCTCTCCTCCAGATCGAGTACTCGGCAGCCCTCACGCCCAAGCAGAAGGAGACGCTCCAGTCCCTCATCGCCCACGACGGTCCGGTCACGCAGACGGAGCTCTCCGAAGAGCTGGGCATCCACAAGGCGACGGTGAATCACCATATCAAGGAGCTCAGGAAGAAGGGCCTGGTGAGCGTGACGATCGACCCGAAGGATTCGAGGAAGAAGATCATTAAGGCGGCTCCGTTCGTGGAGCTGCTCGTCGAGTAGCGGTGGTCCGTTGAAAGTCCTCATATCGACATATGGGTTCGACGAGAGGAAGGTAGTCGCGGCTATGTCGAAGCTCGCGTACGACAAGCTCGTGCTGGTCGTCGGCGATGACGTTCTGGAAACGCAGGGCTATCTCCGGCTGAAGAAGATGGAGAGCATCGGACCGAGCAAGATGGAGACCGTCACCGTGGACGTCCACGACTTCCGGGACTGCCTGGACAATGTGGATCGGGCGATCAGGAAGTGGGATGTGGAGGAGAACAAGGTCGTCCTGAACATCAGTGGTGGGACCGTGATCCTGGCGGACGCTGCCCTCCTGGCGGGATACCACAACGGCGTCGAGATCTACCACGTGGATGAGAAGGTGACGAAGCTGCCCGTCATCAAGGGCATGAAGATAGGCGATCGGTTCACCGAGCCGCAGACGCTTCTGATCAAGGCCCTTGAGGCGGACGACACCATCCCGAGGCTCGCGGAGAGACTCAAGAGCACTGGAATCGACGAGCAGGCTGTCAGGCGGGAGATCCGTATGCTGTCCAACAAAGGCGTGATAGGGCAGCGGCTCGAGAAGGGTCAGATACGTCTGGACTTCAAGGAGGGGCAGGAGTGGTTCAAGCGGTTCCTATAGGAGGGACCATCACTCCGGA
>JAJISE010000027.1 GCA_022848865.1 Candidatus Thermoplasmatota archaeon
TCATCCACAGAACGTATTCGGATACTCCACCGTCGTAGCAGAATGTCTCCTGCTCTTCCGAGTCCTGCCGCTTGAGTATGATCTTGACACCCTTGTTGAGGAACGCATATTCCCTCATTCGCGAACACAGCGTCGCGTAGTCGAAATTCGTGTGGTCGAATATCTCCGCGTCCGGCATGAACGTGATTATCGTGCCCGTGCCGTCTGCGTCCCCGACGGGCTTGACGTCCCCGGTTGGCTTTCCTCTCTCGTATCTCTGGGTCCATTCCTTTCCGTCCCGATGGACGCTCACTACCAGCCACTCGGAGAGGGCGTTGACGACCGAGAGGCCGACGCCGTGGAGCCCGCCGGAGACCTTGTACGTCTTCCTGTCGAACTTCCCGCCCGCGTGCAGCTTGGTCATCACGATCTCGAGGGCGGACGTCTTGAGCTTGGGATGCGGCCCTACTGGAATCCCCCTGCCGTTATCGACGACCGTGACGCTCCCGTCCGTGTTCAATTGGACGCCGATGTTGTCGCAGGACTCCGCCATCGCCTCATCGATGCTGTTGTCCACGACCTCGTACACGAGATGATGGAGGCCCCTGCCGTCCGTGCTCCCGATGTACATGCTCGGCCTTCTGCGGACCGCCTGAAGACCCTCGAGAACGACGATGTCCTCCTCTCTGTAGGAACCCTCTTCTTTCATCTAAATCTCAGCCATTTCTCAACGCCTGTGCATCCCATTTCTTCGCACTCACCCTATAGTCCGCCCAGTATATAATGATTCTCGGACTATCTGGCTGGTGTCTTTTTCGCCACGTTTTTTCTAGGAAAGGCTTAAATATGATGGACCCGCGAAAACGCCCCTTTAGCGGGCCTTCTTGACGACGCCTTTCCCGGTGTCCTCGAGACGTATTCCTAGCTTCTCAAGTTCGCTCCTAATCCAGTCCGCCGTCTCGTAGTCTTTCTTCGACCTCGCCTTCTCTCTGATCTCCATGATCAGCTCGAGAATCCTGTCGATTGCCTCGGTCTCAGCCCCTCTCTCCGGAAAGAGCCCGAGGACGCCCGCCAATTTCGTGAAGGTCCCGAGCCCTCTCTCGAGGGAGTCCTTGTCCGCGCTCTTCTCGACCGCGACGTTGAGCTCTCTCGCGAGCTCGAACAGCAGGCTTATGGCCTCGCGCGTGTTGAAATCGTCGTCCATCACTTCCTCGAACTGCTTCTCCGCTTTCTCCGCGGCCTCCACGAGCTTCTTCCCGGATTCGGTCTCCCCGCTCTCCGCCCTCGGCAGGAACTGCGAGGCGGTCTCGAGCGAATCGACCAGTCGCTGATAGCTCCTCTTCGCCTCCTCGAGCTGGTCCTTGCTGAAGTCTATCGGGCTGCGGTAGTGCGCGTACAGGAGGAAGAACCGCAGGACCTCGGGCCTGTACTCCGTCATGGCATCCCTGATCGTCCAGAAGTTATCCAGGGACTTCGCCATCTTCTCGCCTTCGACGTTCAGTATGCCCGTGTGTAGCCAGTACTTGACGTACGGCTCCACGCCCGTGAGCGCTTCCGCCTGCGCGATCTCGGACTCGTGGTGCGGGAAGATGAGCTCCGTCGCCCCGCCGTGGATGTCGTACTGCTCGCCGAAGTGCGCCATCGCGATGGCGGTGTCCTCGATGTGCCAACCGGGTCTTCCCATCCCCCAGGGGCTCTCCCACGCGGGCTCGCCCGGCTTCTGCTTCTTCCACAGCGCGAAGTCCTCCGGGTTGCGCTTGCTCTCGTCGATCTCGACCCTCGCGCCCGGCCTCAGCTCGTCGAGTTTCTGGCGGGAGAGCTTCCCGAAGCCCTTGAACTTGCGGACCTCGTAGTAGACGTTCCCGTCGACGTCGTACGCGTAGCCCTTTTCGATTAGCCCCTTGATCTGCTCGATTATCTCGGCCATGAACTCCGTCGCCTTCGCGAATACGTTGATGCTCTCGACGCCGAGCGCCTCCATGTCCTCGAGGAAGTGCTTGAAGAACTTCTCGGCGAGCTCCGGCTCCGAGACGCCTGTCTCCGCCGATCTGTTGATGATGTGGTCATCCACGTCCGTGACGTTCTGGACGTAGAGGACGTTGTACCCCTTGTGCCTGAGGTATCTCGCGATGGCGTCGAACGCGACGTACGTCTTAGCGTGTCCCAGGTGCGAGTAATCGTACGGAGTGACGCCGCAGACGAACATTGTCACTCTGTTGCCCTTGAGAGGAACGAACTCCTCCTTCTCGTGCGTCAGTGTGTTGTAGACCAGCATGTTCTTCACCAAAGTGCCGAGGGAGGGAGTCGAACCCCCACAAAACCGCTCTGCAGGCGGTCACATTGGCCGCTCTGTCACCTCGGCCCGAGAGTCCATCGTGTTCGAGGATATTTAAGGTTTTTATGGCGGCAATTATTGCCTCCTCTGAGCTAGTCGCGGAGCTGGTACAGATGTGGGATCTGAAAAAATGGCGTAGTTCATTATCGAGTACGTCAAATCCCTCGTCCTCGGATGGGTCCTGGACAACTGAAGCTCTCATTCTGAGGCTGTGGCCAAGCCACAACGTCGAATCGGAGTAAGTATTATGGCGTGGTATCTCCATCTGTGTACTGGGTTAGGTGATGATGAGGAGACTGAGATGTTGGGTTGTCGTTCTTCTTCTCTCCTATTCTCTCGTCCAGCTTTCTGTTGCCACAATCATTCTTTCATCGCCAACAACCTCAATCAGCACCTCAGACGGAGAATCAACTGACTTCCTGAACGAATCGATGATTGAGGGATTTGAGGGAGAGGAGCTTCTCTTCAATGTGACTTTTCCAGACCTGCCTCAGGATTCCATCAAGTCATATGTCTGGGACATGGATGCGTCTATTGATTCTGACGGCGATGGGAACGCTTCAAACGATGTGGATGCCACCGGTCCAAGTCCTAGTCACACCTATGGTGATGATGGTGACTACGTTGTCACTGTCACTCTTGAGATTGAGAAGACGGGAAGTGGGGTCGACCAGGATACGATATTCTTGATTGATAGTTCCTCGAGCATGGTTGGCTATCCAGAATTTAGCGATCCCAATCACACTAGAATCGATGCCGTCCAGCGATACATCGAGAATCTCACAGACACCGATCGGGCAGCTGTTGTGGGATTTGCCATGTATCCCCCGCCACCAGATCCTCCTGAGTTCGTTGATGCAGCTTGGTTGGTCGATGGTCTGCACCTCACAAACGCTGATGCCACCGGGAAGTATCAGATAAAGACCGCTGCAGAAGTAATGAGATTCGGGTATGGTGGAACCAACATCGAGAAGGCGGTACAGGTTGCTCATGAAGAACTCAGTCCTGACTACGTCCCTTCACCACCATATATCCAGCCTGATTGGTCACCCCCCTTTCCTGAACCAGGCGGAAACGGAGACCCAACCCACCTGTGGATTGAGATTCTCATAACAGACGGAAAGCCCATTCACCCGATGGGCACGCCTCCTTACTATCTGGACGGTCCACTGAAGGATGAAATCGAATGGGCGAACAAGTCAGTCGGCAGAATCGGACCGGGAATAAGGATATATACAGTCGGACTCGGTCCTGCCGTCGAGGATAGCTACCTGCAATATATCGCCAATGCCACCAACGCATCCTATCACTATGCCGAGAACTACACAGCCTTGGAAGAGACATATCTGGAAATCCTGGAGGAAGTCGGACAGAAGACCGTCTCAGAAATTCAAGCCAGAACGTTGAACGTAACGATACACAATCGCTCACCACTGACGACACTTGGATACCCTGAAGGTCCCAATGAAAATGAAAGCGTCATGTTTCTGGCGAACGCCTCAGATTCAGGGAGCGACGACCTAACGTTCACATGGGACTGGGGAGACGGGACTTCGGACACGGCCATCTTCTACAATGACGGGGCCGGCCCGGACCCGCCACAGAGTCCAGCGGGGACCTATCCGTTCGAGGCGACTCACGCTGTGTCACACCTCTGGGGGGACAACGGCGACTTCCTTGTTACACTCACTGTGCAGGATGATGACGGCGGTTACACTGTCGAGCATACCGTCGTTACCGTCAGCAACGTCGCTCCGACGATTGGCGGGATATCATACCACCTCAACGCCTCCTTAGCCTTCCGCATCGCAGGCGAGAAGTGGCACAACGTCGAGATCTACCTGTATGAGGACGGCATCGAAGTCGGATACGCAAGCATCACACGCTATCCCGGAAGCCCAAACGAGCAGATGGCGGACCTAGGCGAGTTCTCGATAGACTTCTCGAAGACCTACTCGGCGGTGGCGTACTACACGCCCGAGGACGACCCGATCAACGGACAGATATGGGGTGCCACTCCCGCTTGGGTCATAATACGATACGAGGACGGTGAGGAGAGGATACATCACACCTTCAACGTGAGACACGAGGACACTTGGACATGGGTGATAGACGACTTCTCAACCTACTTCCTGGGACACAACATCACATTCGTAGCGACAGCGTCAGACCCAGGAAGCGACGATCTCACCTTCTCGTGGGACTGGGGAGACGGAAACATCACAGAGAACACGTACTACAACGACGGTGTCGGACCGGACTCGTACCCGAGCCCGGAGGTGAATCCGATAGCGGTGACGGACACTGCGAGGCACGCGTACGCTTTAGCGGGAATGTACACAATCACGCTGACCGTCATGGACGATGATGGTGGAGTAGCCACGTATTCCCTGAATCTGACACTCTAGTATCACTCACAGAATCGAGAAAAGGTCGTAGTCAAGGATTCATTGACTTCGACTCATGCCTCTTTCTTGTGACCGCCGAACGAAATTTCCGACCTTCTGTCGTACTCGATAATGTAGAACGACAAATCATAGGCAAATCCTAAGCTCCGCCCTAGGTTTCCTGTGACATCCTAGGGACCTACCATATACATACCAGGGACATCCTTGCCGAATCCTTGCTAGATCCTTGCAGGTCGCTTGCTGGTTCCTTGCCGAATCCTTGCTTCTCCCTTGCTATTCCTTGCAGGATCCTTGCTGTTCGCTGTGTCTCCGCTGCAAGAGCAGTTCCGAGCCCGCCTGCAATCCTTCTTAAACCTTTGCCTCCAGTGCTTCTCCACTGTTTCTCCTATGTCTCACTAGTGATCCTCCGCTTCTCCTCCACTTCCCCTCCACACCCACTCCGCTTCAACTCTGCTTAGGAGGCCTTGACAGAGTGCTCTTAAGCGTTTCCGTCGTTTTTCTCCTAACTCTCTCCTAACTCTCTGTAAGCTCGCTCCTATCTTCCTGTAAGTGTTCTCCTAGTGTTCTATAGACCCACTCCGTTTCCCCTCCGTAACCACTCCGTACCCGCTCCGTTTCTCCTCCGTTCCCGGGCGTCGGCAAGTAATTGACAAGCGTTTCGGTGGTCTTCTCCCCGCTCAAGTCCCTCCTCGACCGGTCCGCGAGCGGATTCCGGATTCTCCCTGCGTCAGCTTTATGTACTTCCTCCATTCGCGCTGTACGTTTTCTGTACGCCCGCTGTACTGTTTCTGTAAGGTGCCTCTATGGTGACTCTAAGGTGCCTCTAGGGTACCTCTACGTTTTCCGTACGGATCCTGTACGCATTCTCTACGTCGGCTGTACAGCCAGTCCGATGTGTGCATGTCCGGGGTGTCTGATCCGTCTTGGAGTGGACGCAGGGGCCTTCCACTACCCGTCGACGCTGACCAGAGTGATCTGGAAGTACAACCACTGGTTGTACAAATCATGGTTAGGGTCTGTGTATCCATCATTGGGCGGAACCGCCACGACCTTCGTCTCTGTGATCTTCATGCCCAGAAGTCCCTGCCTGAAGCCCGGGATGACATCCAAATAGCCTTGAGCCTCCCACTGAGGATCCATCTCGTCTGTTCCCGTATAGACCTTCAACGCCTCCCCAGAATCCTTGACGCTCGCGTCCGAGAGCCAAAGGATGTAGTCGCATCTGACGTAGCTCCCTTCCTCAACCTCCTGCGGCTGCAAATCGACAATCTGCACAGAGACGTCCACTGAATCCGAGACATCGGTGTCACCCCTGGAGGTCGCCGTGACCATGATTGAGTATGTGCCAGGGAAGACGGAAGTATCCACGTCGACAGTGAGGATGTTGAGGAGAAGCGACCCTCCACTCATTATCCTGGATGGATAATCAAGGTGCGGGGCAATGCCCGAAGCAACGCCCGAGAACTCGAAGTCTATCGTATCCGGGACCTGGGCCGTGTTCCTCACGAATATCATGAAGCTCGTCGATCTGCCCGGTCCAGTGCTGTGCGTCTCGAATTGACCGTGGGTCCAGACATCGACACTGTACGAGGCTGGCGGCTCGACTCCGCCTCCGTTCTCTCCAGGGAAATCGACGTACTGCGCGATCGTGTAGCCAACGAGCGACAGCACGAGGATCGCGACGATTGAGATGGCCGCGACCATCTCCTTCCCGTCGCGGTACCACTTCCTGCAGTGCGGGCACCTCCAAGCGTCCTCAGGAACGTCCTTGCCGCAGTAGTAGCAGTCGGCTAGTCCTGCTTCGGAACCCAGTTTCCTTCTCTTGGCCATGAGGGTCACTAATATCTGACGGACTGGTAATAAACCTTTTCCAAACCGAGGAGATGACTGCCCTGGCAGACAGTGGAATCACGACCCGGGTCTGTCTGCGGTTTACTTGCCTAGCAGCTCGAGTGCTTCAACGCGCCAGTCGGACATGCTTCCTGGCAGGCGCAGCACTCGATGCATTCATCGATGTTGGGCACGGTCGCCTTCTTGTCGACTATCTCAAAACACTCGGTGGGGCAACTGTCCTGACATTCACCGTCACCATCGCAAAGGTCATGATCGATATCGATCTGGCAACCAACGTCCTCGCTCTTCCAGCTCTTGACTACCATCGTCTTACCTCCGGGAAAACACGGAAAGCAGGATTGCTTTATATGGCTTTCCATTCGACAAACGTTTAATATCGCCCGCAGGATGTCGAGTCAGCTGGTGCCATGCAGATCGTTCCGAGGGTGTCCATCTACGCAGGTGAGGTCGTGCTTCCGAATAGTCAGGGGTACGTCGGCATTGAGGTGGACCCGGTCTCCCTGATTCAGACGGCCAGCGAGGAGTACGGGACGGTCATCCTGGAGGACATAACCGCCGTCTTTGGCGGGATGCCTCATCTTGACCTCTTGCGGAAAGTGGAGAAGCTCGATGTCTGGGTCGACGGAGGAATAAGGGTATCCGAGAACGTTATGGACGTCCTTGTAGCGGGAGGGGCGAAAGCCGTGATATCGACCAGGACGCTGAAGAGCTTCAGTGAGCTGGACAAGGCGTTGAAGTTGACGGAGAATGTCGTGTTCCAGATCGACTACTGCCAGCGCATACTGGGGAGGATCGCCCTCCAGTTCTCGAGCGTCCCGACGGTTCTGGAGAAGGCGAGGATGGCGGGAGTCGAAGAGTTCATATTCATGGACAACTGCTCTCCTTCTCCCTTGGAGGAGGCGGAGAGGCTCTTCTCTGAAGAGGTGCTGGAGGGTCTCTACGTGGGCTTCCTATCGAAGGGACAGGCGGAAGAGGCCCGAGACTCCTGTGTGAAAGGGGTCGTCGTCCAGGCCCAGGAGCTGATGCCCGATGAATGAGCTGAAACAGACCGTGGCGATGATCTTCTCCCGAAAGGGAAGGCCGTCGATGACGGAGAGGGACTTCATTCTCACCGCGTCCATGGATTTCAGATGGTTCCCGCCGAAGGACTCACAGAAACTTCTGGAGGTCGCGCTGGAGGCGGAGCTCGTGACGCGCAAGGATGGGGACGTGATCGCGAACTTCGATCCCAAGTCCGTGGAGATCCCGCTCGACTTCTCTCCAGGACCGGAGGTCTTGAGGAGTAGACCGCAGGAGACGGACCTCTTCACGCAGATCCTTGGGAAGATCGCGGCGAACTCTGAAGTCGACGAGAAGCGTCTGATATCGAAGATCAACTCCGTGCAGAGTTCCATGGACGTCACGATAGAGGTCGCGGCGCTGATAGTCGGTCGGGAACTGGGTGTGGACCTCTCCTCGTTCCACGGTGCGGTCGGGGAGCGGCTTCAGTCCTCTTCCTCGGGTTCCGGTTCCCTTCGCAAATAGTGGTAGCGCTTGAAGAGGAGCTCGAAGGCGAGGAAGGAGGGGAGGAGAATGACGGCGAGGCAGATGAGGTTCCCCGCCTGGGCCGCGTACTCCCCTGAAGACAATTGAACGTATACCGCGTATCCCAGCACCGACAAGACTATTACGATGGCGGCGAACAGGGCGATTACGACTCCGTTCTTCAACCTACTCATCCCCAAGCAGGTCCAGGAGCGTCATCGACTGTGCGCCGTCCTGTTTCTCGATATGGACCTCCTCGACCTTCTCCCTGAGCTTGATTTCCAGGGCCCTCTCAAGCTTCGACACGAGGGCGTCGCTTGGCCTCATGTCCCCGGCTTCCAGCTTGTTGATGATGCTCAACTTCTCGTTGATGCTCGCCGCGAGCTCCTTCTGGCTCAGATTCCTCTTCTCACGGGCGCTCCTTATCCGAACCGGATAGTCCGCCGCCAGAGCCTCCGCAGAAGCTCCCTTGTAAACGTCCCTGGTCCGCATCCGCCTCTCTCTCCGTTCCAGACGCCTCGCCACGGTGGGAGGTTCTTTCGTCTCCCTTTTGGTGGGACCACTCTCGCCGAACTTCGCGCAGCTCGAGCATACGCTCAGGAGCGTGCCCTCTATCACGACTTCTCTAGTCCTCGGCGTACTGGTCCCGCAGAGCTCGCATCTCAGATGACCACATCCAGGATAAACAATAAATAGCTGGAAACGAATATATACTTAGCGACAGACAAATGGGTACGGATGGGGGATCCCAGTGAACGAGGAGGATATCAAGGAGTTCTCGCAGAAGCTGTCAGAAAGAATCTCCATGCTGGAGGACAAGAATGACACGATTCTGGCTAGCTCCAGGAGAATAGAGGGCGAGAAGCGCTTCGTCGAGGCCGAGCTCATGAGGCTTCAGAAGGAGATCAGACGCCTCAAGGGAGAGCTCGAGCGGCTCAAGACGCCCCCGCTGATCATCGGTTCCATCAGGGATGTCCTCACCGATGGCCGGGTCGTCGTGAAGAGTTCCACAGGTCCCGATTTCATCGTGAACGCGGCGGACTACCTCGACCGCGAGAGCATCGTCGTGGGAGCGAGGGTTGCCCTGAACAAGCAGACCTTGGCGGTGATGGGAGTTCTCCCGCCATCCTTGGACCCTCTTGTGACCGGGGCAGAGGTCATCGAGAAGCCCGACATGACGTATGAGGACATAGGCGGTCTGGAGAACGAGATCGTTGAGATCAAGGAGGCGGTTGAGGACCCGCTGCTGAGACCAGACCTCTACAAGAAGGTGGGAATAGAGCCTCCAAAGGGCGTCCTCCTTGTCGGCCTGCCGGGAACGGGCAAGACCCTTCTGGCAAAGGCGGTGGCCCACCAGACGAACGCGACTTTCATCAGGTTCGTGGGCTCGGAACTGGTTCAGAAGTACATCGGTGAGGGCGCGCGACTTGTCAGGGAGCTCTTCGAGCTCGCCAGAGAGAAATCGCCCTCAATCGTGTTCATCGACGAGATCGATGCCATAGGGGCCAAGCGGCTGGAGATCGCCACATCCGGAGACAGAGAGGTACAAAGAACCCTGATGCAGCTCCTCGCGGAACTGGACGGTTTCAATCCCTTGGGCGATGTCAAGATAATCGCCGCGACGAATCGCCCCGACATCCTGGACGATGCGCTCCTTCGACCAGGGAGATTCGACCGCATAATCGAGATCCCGTCTCCGACAGCGGCGGGGAGAGAGAAGATATTCGCCATACACACCAGGGAGATGAGCATCTCGGGCAAGATCGACTTTTTCAACCTTGCAGAGAGAACGGACGGATGCACGGGGGCCGACATCAAGGCCATCTGCACAGAAGCGGGCATGTTCGCCATCCGCGAGGATAGGGACAAGGTCCTGACGGAGGACTTCCTAAGAGGGATAGACAAGGTCACGGGGATTCCATTCCAGAAAGGGAAGGAAGCGTCCGGAAGCATGTTCGCCTAGTCCTCTACGTCCTTTTCTATCACGAAGGCTCCCACGTAGTCACAATTCTTGCAGTGATACTTGTATCCCGTGATGAGACCAGTCTCGTAGTACAAGTCGGCGGAACCGCAATGCGGGCAGACGGTGACGGTCTTTGCCATCAGGTTTCCCCATTCGACGTTATGAATATAAAGATTCGTGCCACAACCCTTATAAAAGGGCTCGACTTTCTAAGGCAGCTGAGCACCGATGAATCTCAGGAAGGATAGGTCTGGCGCATTCGACGTGTTCATCACGGCCCTGATAGTCCTAGTCGTTGTGCTAGTGGTCGTGGTCTATCAGGCTTGGATGCTGGGACTAGAGGCCGCCCCGATCCCGGCTCCCGAGGTCGTGGAGCGAACGGACACGATCGAGTTCGACTACATCGGCAACTTCGAGGACGGGCGCGTCTTCGGAACGTCCGTCAAGAGCGTCGCTGACGACGATGTGTCCTACCCGAAATCCCTCAGCTACACGTATCCTGCGGACGGCACCTTCAACCCTGTCTTGTCGACCATAGGTGGAGGTTTCGTTGAGCCAGGTGCTGCCCCGTTCTTCGGGATGGAAAACAAGGGGAAGGCCCTGGAGAGCGAGATCCTGGGCATGCGTGTCGGGGAGACGAGAGTTGTCGCCCTACAGCCCGAGGAGGCGTACGGGATGACAAACGTGAGCTTGCTCGAGACTCGCACCCTCGTCGAGACGGTCCCCCAGTACGAGGAGATGAGCACAATCACCTACTCTCAGAGGTTCTCGGAAGAGGGTCCTCCCTTTGAGGGGAAGAGTCTCAAGGACCCCTTCTGGGGTTGGGACGTCTACGTGTACTACCTCAACAGGACCAACGACCTGGTCATCATCAGGCACAACCCGACGCCGGGCATGGTGGTCTCACCGTACTCGCAGTGGAACACCCTCGTGGAGGACGTGGACAGTGCGGCGAACGAGGGATTGGGAGAGATCAGGGTCAGACATCAGCTCTCTCCGGAGGATGCTGACAGGGTCTTGGGGCAGAGCATACACGAGAAGTTCATCGTGACCTCCGTCGATCCTGAGGCGGGGACATTCATCGCCGACTTCAACGACGAGCGTGCAGGGAAGGTTCTGTACCTTCGAATCACGCTTCTCAGCATAAGCAAGATCTAGCTGGGATCTGATGATTGGAGACTTCATCTACGATTTATTCCACGGTCTAGGCCCCGCGGTGACGCTCCTCGCCTTGTTTCTGGTATTCGTCATTGACGCCGCCATCTTCCCTGCACTTCCCGAGGTCTTCGCGGTCATCTTCTTTCTCGCGAATCCTCTCCCGGACGGCTCCGCACTGGTCTGGGGCCTGGCAATCCTCTGCATGGCAATACTGGGTGAGCTCGCTGGCAACACGCTGCTGTACGTCATCGTGAGGAACATGCTTGTCAAGAAGAAGAGGATGCCCAGATTCCTGGAGAGAGTGATGAAACGCTACATGGACTTCTTGGTCGTCAAGGACGAGAAGATAATCCTGGTGAACAGGGTCGCCCCGGTCGTGCCCATGGTGGGGGCCTTCATGGCCGTCTGCGAGTGGTCGTACCGGCGTTCGATATCCTACATATTCTTCGGAGCAGTTGCCAAGTACGGCTTCCTCCTCCTCCTTGTCGGCTTCTTCGGCGCCGTGTACGAGAGGGAAACCGCCCAGATCATAGCTCTGGTGGCGGTTGTGGTGATAATAGTGATAAGCGGCCTCCTTTCTATGGCGTACCGAAGGAGGATGAGAGATCAGTAGTCCTTCTTCGCGTAGGATTTCTCGGGTATGGGCTTCCCGAGGAAAAGGAGAAGATCGCCCTTCAGCCAGGTGAGCAATGTTGGCAGGTACCCGTCCCTTTCCATCCTCCGCGTGGAGACCCTGACGAAGAGATCCCTGTCGTACACAATCTTCCCCAGTTCCTTCATCCTGAAGGCGATTTCCACATCATCTGAGTGGGGCAGAGGTTTGTAGCCACCGATGCTCAGGACGGCGTCCTTCTTGAAGGCGGAGTTGCCCCCGCCAGTGCAGTATATTCCCATCTTGGAGCCCACATATATGATGTTCCTCAGGACAAAGAACACGAGCTTCGACTTCGAATCGTTCTCGATCGGCCCGTCGGGACCGCAGACGGCAACGACATCCGAGTCCTCGAAATCCTCGAGGATTCTCTCCAGCCATGTCTGCGGAAGCCTAACATCCGCATCCGTCGTCGCGACGATCGGAGCCTCAGCAGCTCGGAAACCATCATTCCTGGCACCGCCGATTCCTTTGCTCTGCTGGATGATGACCTTGTCCGCGTAGACGCCAGCGATCTCCCTCGTCCCATCGGTGCTGTCCCCGTCCACCACGATGAGCTCGAAGTTCCCCCTGGGAAGTGTCTGCTTCTCGAACTGCTTCAGGAACTCCTCCAGACCCTCGTCTTCGTTGTACGTGGGGACAATGACGGAGATCCTCTTCATTCGCCGCCTCCGATGCGAAGGGCCAGCTCCCGCGCGTCATCCATGCACGCGTCCATGTTGAGATACTCGAACCTGCCGAACCTCCCGCAGAGCTCGATGCCCGCACCGCTCATGAACTTCCTGAGCCTGGAGACGTTCCGTTCGTATTCGAGGTCGTAGACCACATACGCGTATTCGGTCCTCATCACCCGCGAGAACTCGACGCTGTCCTTGTCCACGATCCCGTTCTTGTGAAGGCTCGTTTCCACGGAGTCCACAAGCTCGTCGTCAGAGAGTTCCCATGTGTCATCGTCCCTGAAGCAGGTGATCTCGGCCATCACGGAGCTCTTGCCCTCGGGTGTGGTCTCTGGGCTATAGTTGGAGGGGAAGCTCGCCCGGTAGAATATCCCGTCCTCCCGCCTCGGGAAGTACACCCAGGAGAAGTCGTTGATCTTTGGGTCGTCGATGCCCAGCATGACGGTGACCAGCGAGTTGAACCTCAGATTCCGGGCAGCGGTGACCATGTCCGCAGGCGTTTCGTCAAAGACCCTCGCCAGTGCGGGGAGCGGAATCGTGGATATCAGAGTCTGGAAGTCGTGAGATTCTCCGCCTCCTGAGACCCGAAATCCGTCGTGGGTCTTGGAGACCTGCTCGACCTCGAACCCCGACTTGATCGACCTGCATCTGTCCGCGAGTGTGTCAGTGAGGACCTGGATGCCCCCCCTCAAGGGATAGTAGAACTCGAGCTGATGGACGTATCCTTCCGTCTCGATCCCCAACGATGACTTGATGATGTCCTCCAGCGGCGGGTCCGGTATTCGGGAGACCCACTCGGTTCCCATCTCTTCCGGCCCGACCCTCCATATCTTCTCGTTGTACGGCAGGAGGTACTTACCGGCAATCGCTCTTCCGAACTTGTACTCGAACCATTCCTTCAGATTGGCGGGTTCCGGGACTTCCCCGCTTGCCCTCTTCAGTCTGAGCTTGAGGAACTCGACCAGGCACTCGAAGTTCTCTTCCAAAGGAAGGTCGGAAAGCCCGTTCTCGAAGGGGTACTTCACAAACCTGCCCTTGTAGTAGATCTTGGTGTTCCTCCTGTTCTTGACGAGATCCTCTCCCAGAACGGAAAGCATGAACTGGAGCCTCTCGGGCCTATTGGAGAAGATGATGTGGGACCCGCCGAAGTCGAACGTGTAGCCGTCCTCGTTCAGCGACCTGCAGAGGCCTCCTGGAGCGTCCTCTTTCTCGAGAACAATGGAGTCAGGGAGAAGAGAGCCCAGTGTCAGCCCTGTAAGTCCGCCTCCCAGAATCCCAATCATGATGATTCACCAGACTCAAGACGGAATGCGCTTGCCCTATTTGGCATTCTCGATTAGGGTCTCGTAGAACTTCACGAGCTTCTCGGTGCACGTCTCCACAGAGTATCTCTCGGCCATTCGCCTGGTTTCCGTCTTCAGGCCACCGTTGAACTCAAGGGCACGTATGACCGCTCTGGAGCAGTCGAACGGATTATCCGGCTCGAAGAGGAATCCCGTCTCTCCGTCCTTCACGAACTCGGGAATCGCTCGGAAGTTGACTCCAGCAACACATTTCCCTGTGGCCATGGCCTCCAAGACGACGAGGCCCTGCGTCTCGAATTTCGATGTGATCGCGAAAGCATCACAGGCGGCGTAGTAGTTCGGTAGCATCTCGTCGTCGATGAATCCCGCGAATATCACATCGTCATCGAGCCCTAGTTTGTGGGCGTGCCTCTGACAGTTGTCCATATCGGGTCCAGATCCCACGAACATCAGCTTGGCCTCTGGCTTCTCCTTCTTGACGAGATAGAACGCGCCCAGGAGCGTGTTCACGTTCTTCTCCGGCGACAGCCGTCCGACGTGGAGGACCACGTCGTTTCCATCGAGGTCCCATGCCTCTCGAACCTCTCGTCCGGACACATTCGTGTTGAACCTCTTCGTGTCTATCCCTGTGGGAATTACCTCCATCATCTTGACCCGGGGCGCAAGCGCCCTCACCTCTCGGGCGATCGCGGACGTCGGCACGACAACGCCCCGGCACCTGTGAAGGAAGAACCTGAGGTAGCGCCGAACAAGCCAGCCCACGAATGAAACGTTCAGCTTCAGTGGCGAGTAGTAATTGAGCGCGTCCAGGACCATCGTGTGGAACGTGAGGACGTACGGCACCCGCAGCTCTCTCGACGCCCACATGCTCTTCATCCCAACAACGGCGACGCCGTGGCTGTGCATGAGATCTGGCTCGTAGTCCCTCATTGCCAGGGTGAGCCTGTCGCTGAACACCTTCGCCATCCTGTACCCTGGATATTTCTTGAACTCCCTCGCCTTGCAGTATATCGCTTTTTCGTCGGGTGGATTGCCGTTCTTCTTGTCCTCAGGAGCACACACGAAGACGTCGTGGCCCATCCCTTCAAGGGTCTTCCTCGTCGTCAACAAAGAATTCACTACACCGTCCACCGTTGGCAGGTATGTGTCCGTGAACAGCCCTATTCTCATCCCATCCCTCAGATGATCTTCTTGAGCTTCGACAGAACGTCCGCCGGATTCCTTCCTAGCAGACGAATCATGGGTTCCTTGCCCTTCGCACCCTCGTCGTATATGACATCGGGAACCGAGCCCGAATCACTCATCGCTTGTCTCGTTCCCCATTCCATGGAGGATACACCTTCAGGCTCTTTGGATCGGTCGAAGCTCGCCACCACTAGGTCAGCCGCTTCACACGAATGCAAAGTTTCCTCCCTGTATTTTAAGTTTATCGCACTCCTTATCAACGGATTGAACTCAGCGGCTGCCAGTATTATCCTCGCAACGTGCGTGCTTGCGCCGAAATCGGGACATCCAGTACTTCCAACACTGTCACCGACCCTGATGAGCCTTCCTCTGAGGGCGCACACCTCACTGGCGTCCGTCGCGAGGGGGAGAGCGTATCCGAAGTTCATGCCGACTTCTGGGACGTTTTCGGCGGGGAGAAGGGACTTCAGACTCTCGATCGCATCGAACAGATCCTTCCATACCGAGTATCTGTCCACGACATGGTGAGTATTGATGACCCTCGCGCCTTTCCCGATCTCATAGCCGAACTGGAACCCGAGAGATATCCTCCTTTTCGCCCGTCTGACACTCTCTTCCATGCCCATCTGCCGCGCAAGATTGGCAGCGATCAGGGCGGAGAAGGCACATCCGCTTCCATGCACGTCCCCCTCGAACCGATGCCCCCTGAACTCCACGTATGTGCTGCCGTCGAAGAGGACGTCCGTGGCGTCATCGCCGAAGTGGCCGCCCTTCACGAGGACGTTCTCAGAGCCCAGGCCATGGAGAATCGAACAGGCCTTCCTCACATCTTCCATGTTCTCGACCGCGATACCGGCCAGGGCAGATGCCTCGTGGATGTTGGGAGTGAGGAGGTCCGCCATGGGAATCAGTTCCCTTTTCAGACTGTCCACAAGTCCGGTCGAGTGAAGTGGTTCGCCCACGGTAGAGACAAGGACCGGATCCACTACAATGGGGAAGCCCTTGTCCTTCAAGGCGCTGGAAACCACGGACACGATCTCGCCCGAGTATAGCATTCCGGTTTTGGCGGCCTTGACGTCGAGATCTGTGAGAACAGCGGCGAACTGCTCCTCGATCAGGGAAACGGGAAGTGGATGGATGCTTCGTACCGTCTGCGTGTTCTGCGCGGTAACGGATGTCAGAACAGCGCATCCGTGCACATCCACGGACGCGAATGCCTTTGTGTCAGCTAGAACACCGGCACCTCCGGAGGAATCGCTACCAGCGACCGTGAGAGCTGCTATCATGTGTGGGGGAAAGTCCACCGACATATTAACTCTGACTCTCGCAACGCTTAAATAGACTGACGTCAATCGAAACATGGTGTAATGCAGGTCAGAAGCGGGCACATCGTATTCGACAAAGCAACGCGGTACATCGACCTCTTGCCAGTCTATGAGGAGGTGTACAAGAGATTCTTGGAGGAAACGGACCAAATGCCCGAGGCTGAGCCTGAGTTCCTCGATGTCCTGATCGAGGAGAACATGGTGGACCTGAGAAGCAATCGGAAACCCGAGGGGTACAACCGCAGCGGTCACATGCGACTCATCTTCCCGCTCTCAGGCAGAGTGGAGTGCTACGTTTACGGGAGGACGATGAGCAGCGAGATCGCCCGGGTCACTGAGCTCCTGAGCGGCATGTTCAAGAAATCCGGGCTCGACAATTCGATCGAGTGGGACAGGATGCTCCTGCACCTGGAAAAGAAATAGTCAATCAGTGGGGAAGGGCACTTCTGCTATCGTCGAATATATCGGACCGGTCGTTTCCAACACACTCTTCTTGAGCTTCAGTCCGTCGACCATCTGAGCACCGAAGTCGGCGGCCTTCGTCTTCGAGAGTATCTCCTGAATCATCTCCTTGCCCTTGCTTCCCTTGAGTCTGCCGACGGTCACGTGAGGAGAGAACCCCCTGCCTTCCCGCTTGAAACCCAGCGGCGCCATCTCGTCGTTCAGAAACTTCGAGACATCCGCCAGCGGGTCGGAGTTCACAAGGCCTATCCACACGACCTTGATGTAGTTCATGTTGGGAAACGCGCCCGTCCCCTTGAACCCGATCTCGAACGGCTTGACGCCGGTCACGGCCTCCTTCATGATACTCTCGATCTTGGGCACCAGTCCCTCATCGGTAGGACCGAGGAACTTGAGCGTCATGTGGATTTGTTCGATTCGGACAGCCTTCAGCCGCGCGCCTGTGCCCTGAAGCGCCTTGGAGAAGTTCTCGATGAGCGGGTTGGGATCGAGATCAACGGAGATGAATGCCCGGAAAGACACACCATCACTAACATAGGGATAGCAGATAACACTTTCTCTAGGACACTTCCGTTCCTTTGAACCTCTTCCCGAGGATTGCGCCCCGCAGGGATGACAGATCCCTCCCGTCCAGGACAAGCAGAGCGATGCCTGCCTTCTTGATTATCCGAGCGCCGACGATGTCAAAAATCACGTTCGGACCCGCTTTCCCCGCCGTCCCGCTGGAGAGAGCGATGAGGTCGTCATGCGTCATCCTGCCTATCCGCCGGGCGTCCCGGAACCGCCTGGGGTCCTTCGTGTAGACGCCATCCACGTTGGACGCGTTGACGAGCCTGTCCGCGTCGACCTTCTGCGCCAGCCTGGCTGCAACACCGTCGGTCGTCCTTCCGGGGCGCGTACCGCCCATGACGACGATTCTCCTCTCCTTCGCTTCTTGGATGACCCCGGAGTAGGAGGCTGGCGGGAAGGGATTGGCCTCTTCCCCGATCGCGGCGCTCAGGAGCATCGCATTGATTCTCGTGGCTCTGATTCCCATGAGGTCGAGGTATCTCTCGCTCGCGCCCAGTTCTCTCCCCGCCTCGATGTAGGATCTCGAGACCTTCCCACCGCCCGCGACGATGAAGAGCTTGACCTTGCGACCCGCATCGCGCAGTGTGCGCCCGAGATCCCTGAGAAAAGAGATGTCCTCGTAGTCGAGAATCGAGCCGCCAATGGATACTACAACCCTCTCCATCAAATCCCTAACTTAATATGCGTGAAGGATTTAAGGAATAAAAAGAATGCGGTGAAGATGGGACATGAGCCAGGAGATAGCGAGATACAAGTTCAAAAGGGACCTCGAGAGGATCCGTGATGCAAAAGGTAGAGGTACCGAGCTCATCTCGCTCTACGTCCCGCCGGACAAGCAGATATCGGATGCGATGTCGTATCTCAGAAACGAGTACTCGCAGTCTTCGAACATCAAGTCGAAGGGTACGAGGAAGAACGTGATGGCCGCCATAGAGTCCATCATGAGCAGGTTGAAAGTCTACAAGAGGCCGCCTGAGAACGGGGTCGTCTTCTTCATCGGTCACAAGTCCGCGTCGGCCGACCAGACTCAGATGGTCCAGTTCGTGATAGAACCGCCCGAGCCGACACCGACGTTCCTGTACCGATGCGATTCGGAATTCTTCGTGGAACCGCTTCTCCAGATGCTGGAGGAGAAGGACACGTACGGGCTCATCGTTGTGGACAGAAGCGAGGCAACGGTGGGTTTCCTGAGAGGCAGAAGGATCGAACTCGTCAAGAACATCCAGTCGCTCGTTCCAAGCAAGCACAGCAAGGGAGGGCAATCGGCACGAAGGTTCGAGAGGCTGATTGAGATCGCCGCTCACGAGTTCTTCACGAAGGTCGGCAACCTGGCGAATGAGGCCTTCCTCTCTGAGGAGGGGCTGAACGGCATTCTTGTGGGAGGACCCGGAGCCACGAAAGATTTCTTCGCCTCCAAGGAATACCTCCATCACGAGCTCAGAAAAAAGCTCATGGACACGTTCGATACGGGCTACACTGACGAATACGGTCTGCGCGAACTCGTGGAGAAGGCTCAGAATGCGCTCTCCGACCTGGACCTGATGCGGGAGAAGAAGCTGATCGACAGGCTCCTGAAGGAGATAAAGAAACCGGATGCTGGTCTCGCGGTCTACGGTGAGCAACACGTTCGCGAGGCGCTGAAACTGGGCGCCGTCGACATACTGCTACTCTCCGAGGGCATTGAGAGGAGGAGGCTCGACTACATCTGCGAGAGCTGCGGAGCGAAGGAATCCCTGTCCGTCGACTCCGTCCCGCACAACAAGAAGTGCGAGAGTTGCGGCGAGACCATGGTCCTGGATGAGGAGTTTGACCTTCTCGAGAACATCTACAACGAGGCCCAGGCGGCGGGAGCGAAAGTTGAGATTGTGTCCACGGACTCGGAAGAGGGACAACTCCTGTTGAAGGCCTTCGGCGGGTACGCGGGAATCCTGAGATACAGGGTGAGCTGATGTTGAGGGATCCCTGGGCGGAGATAGAGGATGACCTGAGGGACATCAGGCGCAAAGCCGAGGAGAAGCTGGCGGTTGAGCATCTTGACATACCGCTGGAGACCCCTCCAGAGGGCCTCGGGGACATCTGCTTTCCTGCCTTCCAGTACTCTCAGGCCCTCAAGGCCAGCCCGGAGGACAGCGCTGAGCGGATCGTCTCGGCGATGGACACGGGAGAGTACTTCTCAAAGCACGAGGCCGCGAGAGGATACGTCAACTCCTTCATCGACTGGGGAAAGCTCACGCCTCAGGTGGTCGAGTCCATCCTCTCGCTCGGACCTGAGTTCGGCTGTCTTGAGCCAAAGGACGAGAGGATCCTGCTGGAGCACACTAGCGTCAATCCCACGGGCCCCATCCACATCGGCCGTTCAAGGAACTCGATAATCGGGGACACCCTCGCACGCGTTCTGAGAAGGGCGGGTTACGACGTCACTACCGAGTTCTTGGTCAATGACACCGGGAGGCAGATGGTCGTTCTGACGTGGGCGACGCAGAACATCTCGGAAGATGAGCTCCCGAAGGCGCGAAGGGACAAGGATGACCATCTCATCGTGCGATACTACCAGAAGGCCTACGAGATACTGGAATCTGACACGACCCTTGAGAAGACGATCGAAGACCTCGTGCTCAGGCTCGACAGGGGCGAGGAGAAGATCGTCCGCGATGTGAAGGCGGTGGCGGAGAAGGTCATGAAAGGGATGGTCTCCACCCTCAAGGAGATCGGCGTGACCCTCGACTCGTACTTCTGGGAGTCCAGCACGATACTGGACGGCAGCGTCCATGAGGTTATCGAGTCCCTCAAGAGGTCGGAGAACGCTCACTCGGACGCGGGGGCCTACTACCTCGACCTCGAATCCTCCGGGATTCACGGGTGGGACGCCCGCTTCTTCTTCACAAGAAAGGACGGGACATCACTGTACACGACTCGAGACATCGCCTACCACCTCGGTAAGTTCAAGCGGTGCGATGTCGCGATAAACGTCCTCGGCGAGGACCAGAAACTGGGAATGAAGCAGCTAACGCTCGCCTTGGACATGATGGGGGTCGAGAAGAGGCCTGAGACGGTCTTCTACGCCTTCGTCTCCTCCCCCGAGGGGAAGATGTCCACCAGGAGCGGTACGACCGTGCTCTTGGACGATCTGATAGACGAATCGAGAGCCAGGGCGGCCGAGGAGGTGAAGAAGAGGAGGCCGGAGCTCTCTCCGGAGAGGATAGAGAGCATCGCCAACATCGTGGGAACGGGCGCCGTGCGGTACAACATCCTCAGGGTCCAGCCCGAGAAGAAGATAGTCTTCAAGTGGGAGGAGGCCTTGAACTTCGATGGGAACACCGCCCCGTTCATTCAATACTCTCACGCTCGAGCCTGCAGCATCCTGAGGAAGGCTCCAGATAGAACGGGGAAGGACTACGGACTCCTCGCACACCCGTCCGAGATACGGCTGGTGAACACGCTGAGCAGGTTTCCCGCCGTAATCCGAAACTGTGCGGGGAGCCTGAGAGTGCATTCGCTGGCGTCTTACGCCTATGACCTGTCGTCCGATTTCAACCAGTTCTACCGCGACTGCGGAGTGATCCGTGCAGAGTCAGAGCTGCGGGATGCAAGGGGTGCCCTCGTGGAGTGTACAAAGATAGTCCTGGTGAGCTGCCTCGACACGATGGGAATTCAAGCTCCAGAGGAGATGTGAGCTACTTCTTCGTCTTCTTCTTCTTCTCCTTCTTCTCCTTTGGCTCTTCCTTCTTCTCTCTCCTCTTGAACTTCAGCTCTCCTCGCTGCCACTTCCGCCGCAGCCAGATTACCACGATGACGAGGATGATCACTATGACGAGGACTATGTAGACCAGGTAGGTCTTCCAGGGTGCCTGACTGACCGTCACGAACTCCGTCATTCGATTGTCCGGTCCGACCTGCTCGCTGTGCTCATTCTCATCGTAAACCTTGATGAGAATCGTCAGCTTTCCGACGACCTCGGGAGTCCAGGATATCTCTGCCCGGATCGTCTCTCCCGCTTCTATCTTGACCTGACCAGTCGGAATCAGACCAGACTCATTGTAGAATCTGACTGTGCCACCGATCTTCGTCTCCTTGTCGCCTTCTTTCAGATAGAAGTCCACGTGGACAGCGTCGGCGGTCGCATGGTTCTGCTTGTTGGTGACGTTCACGGACAGCTTTATGCTCTGACCTTCCTCGACGCTCTCGGGGTCACTGTAGAATGTCGCCGACAGGACCTCCAGATCGGGTCTCGAGGACGCGTCTGCGATGACCTTGACGGTCATGGTGGTGTTCCCAGCGTTCCCTGACCTGTCCGTTACATTGACAGTGACGTTGTATGTGTCGATTCTCTCGAAGACATGCGAGACGTTGTAGTTCCCCAGCAGCGCGGCGATTACAGTTCCGTCTCCGAAGTCCCAGTCGAACGTGAGGTTGTCGAGGTCATCGGAGTTGTCCGCTGACTCGCTGGCATTGAAGTAGTACGTCTTGTTCTCGATAGCGGAAGTCGTGGGAATGTAAGTGTCGTTCAGTAGGATGATGCGTGCCGATGGGGGTGAGATGTCGTGCACGATGAAGTCGACCGTGGCGTTAGAGCTCCAGTGGCCGACAGAATCAGCCACGGTGAGGTTCACCGTGTAGTTGCCAGGAGTGGCATAGGAGTGCGTGAAGCTCATGACGAACTGGTCCCAGATCCCATCGCCCTCAAGGTCCCACTTCCAGTCCTTGATCTCCCCTTCGGTTGACACATACATGAGGTCTGTCGATTCCACACTGTCGAACTTGATCGCCATGCTTTCGTTGACGTCAATCGTCTGGCCATTGGCATTGTCCACGGCCCAGTCGAGAGAGGTGATGTTGACTGAGATCACGGCACTCGGGTCGAGCTCGTCAACAAATATCGTTGCACTCCGGAAGCTGACGTTTCCGCCAGGATCCAGGCCTGACTCGGATATGGTCAGGTCCACCGTATACTCGCCACCAGTCGTGTAGTTGTAGATGGCCTCTATTCCGTACCTCGTGCTCTGACCCGGGTTGGATGTGTCGAATATCCACGTGAAGTTCGCGTGCGGCGAGACGCGTCCTGTTGGAGTGCTGTTGTCAACCGAGTTCGCAGCCGAGAAAGTGATGTTCAGTTCTGCGGGGATGGTCGCCGAGTAGTTCTGGTATGGATTGTCGTCTGGGAATGAAACGCGGTCCAGCGGGTCGATCACCTCGATCTTCGCGATTCCACCCACGGAGGGGCGAACCGTCATATCGACCGAGACAGGTCCGCCCGAACCTTGCGGCGGGTCGATCCTAATCGTGAGGAACCCTGCGACGTGTATTCCTGAGACTGTCTCGTTCTCCACCATCTCGTATTTCTTGCTATCCTGCTCTGGCAGGTCGATGCTGTACGTGCGGTTCTTCTCCGTCTGGTCCATGACGCTTGTGTCGTATTCCACGTACTGTGTCAGCTTGTACTCGTCCAATCCCGACTCGATCCCGCTCGTGTTGTACTGAGCGAAAGTCATGATCCAGAAGGGATCAGTTGACTCGACAGGTCCAGCCGACAGAATTGCGGTCACAGAGTTGCTGTCGTGGTCGGACACAAGTTCGTTGCCGTCAACGAGGAAGAATTGGTCCGTGACCACATATCTGGGCCCCTTCGCATCCACCCATGCAACGAAATCCATGACTTCCAGAGCATCGAGAGTTCCGTCCCCGTTCCCGAGCACGATATCGATCTGCATTCGCACGTTGTGGAGCTCGGAGTAGTCCATGCCCTCCAAGTAACTCTCGCTGTTGAGTTTCCAGGCAGTATCGACGTTGATGACGTTCCAGTCATTGTCGTCGAATGAGATGTTGGTGTATACGCGCTCTTCCTCGGAGACTTCGAAGTACTGGTCATAGATCGGGACGCTCGAATCGATGACGGTGATAGAGGATAGCGTCACGGTCTTGTAGCCGTCTATCCTCGTCACAACATAGAACTCGCCAGGATAGGCGCCTATGCTGAACTCAGGTCCTGTGGAGGCCGTGCTCGTTATCACCCTGCCATTGCTGGCGTCATAGAGTGCTACGTGAATGGGTCTGTCCGATATTCCGGTCTCTCCGTCGGCCCTTCTGGCGCGCCCGCTTATCTTGTACTTGAACAGTTCAAGGTCCGCCCTGGTGCCTCCCGCGAGCTGGACCTTCTCGTCCACGACCGTATGCAGAGCCACGTAACTGGCGTTCACGACATCGAGGGCGTCCATTGGCTGTGTGTACCAAATCTCTCCATTTGCGTTGTACACGAACGAAAACGCCTCAGGGCCGTTGATCCAAATCCTCAGAGTGCCTAGCACTGGAGGCCAGGCGAGTGTGGAAGTGTTTGTGAGAACCTCATACTCGACTGGGGTTCCGCCGTTGTGGGTGTAGTTCGCCCAGATCAAGGATCCGGGAGCGATTGTGACATTATAGGTCACAACACCGGTGACATTGTCAAGCACGTAGTTCCCCCACAAACCCCCATCCAGGTAGAGTTCGAAACTGCCGGTGTCGATGTTGCCGTTGGATAGCGTCGCTCCGGTCTCGCCGCCCAGCGCGCCAAATGCGAGCGACTCATCCATGACAGGCATCGTGTACTGATAGTCGGCCGTTATGATGTCCGTGACATCTATCGTCAGGAAGAAGCTCACCGTCCCGTTGGGGTAGTCTATCTGGTAGTCCGGGGCGGATATCGGAACGTCGTTCAGGTACAGAGTCTCGGACGCGGGGACCACATTCGTGTGCTTGAGGTTGCCGATGATGTTGTTTGGCGATACTATCACGGTCTGGAAGGTCGGTGAGTAGTCCGGATGGGAGACCTCAATCTCGTATTCTCCATCATAGGTCTCCATCGAGTACCATCCCTCTATGTCCAGACCACAGTACCAGCTGTGGGTTGGGGACGTTGAGTGGTGCCTGTGGTCGGAGATCTGCCAGGGATCGCCCGCGGGCTGGAAGGTCCATCCGCGTTGATTCCCGATTTCCGCGTCGTCGCTCCAGATGGTCTCGCCCGCCGCCTCGATGAGGATGAGGTCTATGTACCAACCTTCCTCGATTGTCGTGGTGTCGCTCGTGAATCTGAAAGCGAACTGGATCGTCTTACCCGCATAAGCGGTGAGGTCTGCTGAGACGGACTCGAAGAAAGTGTCTGACCCGGCAACTCCAGTGAAACCGGGCTGACCTTCGACGACGCTCGGGTTGGGATAACCTCCGAGTGGGTCCAGGACATTCCAACTTCCTCCACTGTCCGTCGATATCTGGATGTTTCCTCCATCCTGCCCGTTCTCCATTCTGTACCAGTGCCTGAATCTCAGCCTGATGTTGAGAACATCCGGAATCGGGATGTCAGGAGATATCATCCACTTATCTCTTCGATTCTCGTATTCGTGTATGGGAGCGGTCACTTGTGATATCTCGAAGTCGTTCACCTTGTCGCGGAGTGTGACGGTTGCATCATTGATCGGCAGTCCGTCCATACCGTTAGTCACGGCACCACGAATCGTGGCGTTCATGTCTCGCGACTTCAGACCGATGTGGCCCATGTCCTGGTTCTCGTCGTGGACTCTGACGATCGCCGTTTCGTTACCGAAGAACACGCGGCCCTCTTCGAGCTGCTTCCCAGGCGATTCTATCCGTATCATATAGTAGCTCGGCTGAGATATGTCGAACTCGAAGTAGCCACCACCGAAGGTGTCCATCGAAACGGGATCCGTGGAGGAAACATCATGCAGATCGACCTGTACGTCATCTAGTCCCGACTCGAGCGGCTCGTCCCAGACTCCATTTCCATTCATATCATCGAAAACCCAGCCGTACACGACGACTGTGTCTTCCTGCGCTCTCAAGTTCTGGCTCGGCGTCACGACCATAGTGCCTAGCATCAGCAGCAAGACTATGGCAGTGACTGTCATGCTCGAGTTTCGGGTCTTCATATCCGTTTTCCTCCGATATGCTATCGTACCCAATACTGGGTTGCCGATGGCGAGGCTAACGCATGTAAACTATGTTTCTATTTAAATCTTTGTGGGTGAGATGCACCACTGGAACTGACAGAATCTTAGTACTGGCTGTTCAAGAATCGGACCGCTTTTTCAACAAGGATTGACATACGACAGCACTTGGTCTATTCGGCCTCCGCGGCCTTCACTGACCACCAAGCCTCGTCGGGAAGGTCCTCGTACTTGACTTCCTTCGCCTTCCTCTCCTTCTTCAGGTTCCTCTCCACTTCACTGGCATCGATCTCCCAATAGAAGATCCTCCACGACTTCCCGCTGGAGAGTATCTCTGAGTCGACGTTCGAGTTCAGAAGCGCGGCATCGTGCAGTCTGTAGAAAAGCTTCCTGTCCTCAGAATCGATGGCGTTGTCCACAATGACGTTTTCGTAGCCGAAGTACCTGAGCACCCTGTCAGCCATCTCCAGGGCCTCGTCAGGACTGACCTCGAGAGCGTTCTCGATAGCGACCTTCAGCTTGTCACGTGTAACAACCATCAGTATAATCTCTGTTGGCTCGCTTATATCAACTTTGTGGAACGGCTTCTTGTAAGACGGGCGTTCCGAGTGCATCTGGGACCAAGTCTGGCTCTGCTCCTACGATGTCCTATTATCAACTTTGATTCTAGTGCCCGACGGCTTATATACCGACAAAACCGATTTCTTGGTCAAGTGGGATTGGGATGAAGCGAAGAAGCAAGAAGAGACTGCTGGAGCTGAAGGAGAACATCTCCTTCGTGCACCTCAACGTGAGATCTGGATACATCTCATACATCGAGGTCCCATCGAAGGGGTCCAAGCCTCGCGTCAAGGGCGTTCTGCTGAAGGGCAAGGACGCGGTGACGGAAGCCCAATGATTCTGTGAACTGCTCCGAAAGATTATTATTGCCATGGCAATATCATTACTGCATGGAAGAGGAGGAGCAGGATGAGACTCCTCTCGAAGAGCCGCTGAGGATCCGGGAGTATTCTGAGCCTCGACAACATGAGACCTGCATGGTCTGTGGACAGGAGAAGGAGCCCTACATTCTAATCGAGTATGAGAACAAGGCTGAGTATACGTGTGAGGAATGCTACAAGAAGAGCGTCGGCGAGCCCCTCACAGCCGTCATGAAGTGCGCGGAGTGCGGAGCTGACGTCGAAGATGCGGACGACTTCTGCGGCAAGTGCGGCGCCAAACAGAAGCAGAACTGTCCGGATTGTGGGGAGAGGATCTCAAGCAAGGATGCCTTCTGCGGCAAGTGCGGCGCGAAGCTATGATCTCTTCCTAGCGATGCTCCTCTCGGGCGCACTGTAGATCTTCAGAGGAAGAGGGCCGTCCTCGTCTATCTCGAAGGACCCGAGCCCGACCTCGATTCTCCTCACGCTCTCTTTGAACCTATCCAGCATCCGGGAGGACATAAGCTTCCACATGAGATAGGCAGAGTCGTCGATCATCTCGTTTCTAAGGGCTTCCAGTATCTCGGATTCCTTCTTACTGGAAGTGTACACAACGGGACAGAGGTTGATGTGGACCTCGACCATTATCTTGTCATCCTCCTCGGCCGCCCTGAAGACGTTTCCCTTGCCGCGAGAGTCCACAGCGGGAGACGACAAGCTCCCACCCTTCTTCGGCAGGTTCCTGACCCTGAGGGGATTCACATCGATCGTCGAGTCGATATGTTCAGCGAGATCCCGACCTAGCTCCCTCATCAAACGGGGAAGGGCCTTCCTGTCCATCGCTCGCTCAAATGCGATATCGACTTCCGTCTGGTGGGCATCCATCGCGCCGGAGTACGAAATGCTGTCCACGATCCTGGGAGATACC